>CALWBS010000147.1 GCA_944376135.1 uncultured Enterocloster sp. | reverse complement strand
CGCACCTTGAGGTTCATCCGGCCATTTACATAAAATTCCGTGCCGACAAACTCCGGCTCCGCCACGTATTCGATATGGGAGGCGCAGAAATCCAGGTGTTCTCCCGGTCTTCTCCCATCCTCCCCCTCATCCAGCACCTCGTAGGTGTAGAGCTCGCAGGCAGCATGCTTTACAATCTCTGAAAAATGGGGATCCTTCCGATTCACAAGCCCCTGCCGGCACCGGGATAAAAGACTCGCCTTATAGGAAAGGTATTCCGCAAAATCCGCGTGCTCATCCGGCCCGATGTGGTCCGGAGAAATGTTGGTGAAAAGGCCAAAATCAAAGGCAATTCCGTCGATCCGGCGCATCTTGATACTCTGGGAGGACACCTCCATCACCATGTACTCGCAGCCCGCTTCCACCATCCGGGCAAAGGCCTGATGGAGCTCATAGGATTCCGGCGTGGTGTTCTGCGTAGGGACTACCTCGTCTCCGATGATAATGCCTGTGGTTCCGATGAGCCCGGTTTTCTTTCCCTCCGCCTCCAAAATAGCCCGGATCATGTGGGTCGTGGTGGTCTTTCCCTTGGTTCCCGTGACCCCGATGAGCACCATCTTTTCGGACGGATGCCCAAACCGCGCCGCTGAAATAAGCGCCAGAGCGTGCCTCGCGTCCTTTACCTTGAGAACAGTCAGCCCTGCAAGCTCCTCCTTGGAAAGCCCCGCAGCTTCTATCTCCTTCTCGATGTCCCGCTCCGCCAAAATCACCCGCACCCCGGCCTTCAGCACCTCGGGCACAAATTTATGGGAATCCACCCGCGTCCCGGTCATGCACACAAACACATCCCCCGGCGCCGCCTTCCGTGAATCGTAGGAAATCTCCCTCACCTGTGCGTCCAGGCTTCCCCTGACCAGCTCATATTCCAGTTCTTTTATCCAATCCCTTATTTCCATGGCTTCGTTCCTTTCTTTGTGGTTCGGCCTTTAAAATAAACCGGTAATCCTTCCGTTTTTATCCACATCAATACCTTCTGCGGCGGGAACCTTGGGAAGTCCGGGCATCGTCATGATAGAGCCTGTCAAGGCTACCACAAAGCCTGCTCCCGCCGACACATAGGCATCCCGCACATTCACGGTAAAGCCTGTGGGTCTTCCCAGCTTCGTCTGGTCATCCGACAGAGAATACTGGGTTTTTGCCATGCAGACAGGCAGCTTTCCAAAGCCCATGGCCTCGATATTTTTTAATGCCTTTGCTGCTGCCGGGCTGTAGGACACATCGTCCGCCCCGTAGATTTCCCTGGCGATGGTGCAAATCTTGTCCTTTAATCCCATCTCGTCAGGGTAGAGCACCTCAAACTGAGAGGGCTTATGCTCTAGGGTATTCAACACTTTCTTTGCCAGCTCAATTCCCCCTTCTCCGCCTTTCGCCCACACCTCAGAAAGTGCAAACTCGCACCCTTGATTTTCACAGAACTGCTTAATGTAAGCATATTCCGCCTCCGTATCCGAGGTGAAGGAATTCAGGGTGACCACCACAGGCACATGGTATTTCTGTATATTTTCGATATGCTTTTCCAGATTTACGATTCCCCGCTTGAGGGCCTCCAGATTCTCCTCCCCCAGCTTGTCCTTGGGTACGCCGCCATTGTACTTGAGCGCCCGTACCGTGGCCACTAAAACAACGGCATCCGGCTTTAAGCCTGCCATGCGGCATTTGATATCCATAAACTTCTCCGCGCCTAAATCCGCGCCGAATCCGGCTTCCGTTACCGCGATGTCACCCAGCTTTAAAGCCATGCGGGTGGCCCGTACACTGTTGCAGCCATGGGCGATATTGGCGAAGGGGCCTCCGTGGACAATGGCGCCTGTGTGCTCCAGCGTCTGAATAAGGTTGGGCTTTAAGGCATCTTTCAGAAGAGCCGCCATAGCGCCCACAGCTTTTAAATCCTTTGCCGTAACGGGCTCGCCGGCAAAATTATAGGCTACAATAATTCGGCCCAGCCGCTCCTTTAAATCCTCCATATTATCAGCCAGGCACAGGATCGCCATGATCTCAGAAGCCACAGTGATTACAAAATGATCCTCCCGCACCATGCCGTCCGCCTTGGCTCCCAGGCCAATGACAATGTTGCGCAGAGCCCGGTCATTCATGTCCTCGCAGCGCTTCCACAAAACCTGCCGCGGGTCGATCCCCAGGGCATTTCCCTGCTGGATGTGATTGTCAAGCAGAGCGGCCAGCAGGTTATTCGCCGAAGTGATGGCGTGGAAGTCCCCGGTAAAATGCAGATTCAAGTCCTCCATGGGAACTACCTGTGCATAGCCGCCTCCTGCAGCGCCTCCCTTAATTCCGAAGCAGGGGCCCAGGGAGGGCTCCCTGAGGGCCAGCATGGCCTTCACGCCCATCCGGCCGAATGCTTCTCCCAGGCCGATAGTGGTGGTGGTCTTTCCCTCTCCGGCCGGTGTGGGATTGATGGCCGTCACCAGAACCAGTTTTCCGTCCGGCCGGTCTTTCAGTCTCTCCCACAGACTGTCCGAGAGCTTGGCTTTATACTTTCCATAAAGTTCCAGCTCTTCCTCCTCAATCCCGTAGGCAGCGGCCACCTCCCCGATGGGCAGCATCTGCGCCTCCTGTGCGATTTCAATGTCTGTCTTCATTTCTTATACCTCCTCATTTTTTATCATCTCTTCAAACTCCTGGGCACTCATGAGAATTTTCCGGGGCTTGGTGCCCTCCTCCTCGCCCACTACACCGGCTTCCGCAAGCTGATCCATGATCCGGGCCGCCCGGTTAAAGCCGATCTTGAACATTCTCTGAAGCATGCCGATAGAAGCTTTTTCTTTTTCTATAATAAACCGGCCCGCCTGGACGAAATATTCATCCCGCCCGGCAGAACTTGCCCCCGCCTGTGAGGGCGCGGCGATCTGGCTCACTACCTCCTTGCTGTAGTCCGCGGTCAGGCCCTGATCCGTGAGGAATTCCACCACGCGGGCCACCTCCTCGTCCGACACAAAGGCGCCCTGAACTCTCTGGGGCTTAGGCATTCCCGCCGGATAAAAAAGCATGTCGCCCTGCCCCAAAAGTTTTTCCGCCCCGTTCATGTCGATGATGGTCCGGGAGTCCGTCCCCGAAGATACGGCAAATGCGATCCGGGAGGGCACATTTGCCTTGATCAGACCTGTGATTACGTTGACCGACGGCCTCTGGGTGGCAATCACCAGATGGATTCCCGCTGCGCGCGCCAGCTGGGCCAGACGGCAGATCGCGTCCTCCACCTCCCCCGGCGCGACCATCATAAGGTCCGCCAGCTCGTCGATGATGATTACAATTTGGGGCAGCTTTGCCGGTTTTTCCTCCCCCTCTATATCGGGAAGGCTTGCAATCCGCGCATTATACCCCTTTAGATCCCGCACGTTGCAGCGGGCAAATTTCTTATACCGGTCCTCCATCTCCGCCACTGCCCAGTTCAGGGCGCCGGATGCCTTTTTGGGATCAGACACCACAGGGATCAGCAGATGGGGGATGCCGTTGTACACGCTTAGCTCCACCACCTTAGGATCCACCATAATCAGCCGCACATCCTCGGGCTTTGACTTGTAGATCAGGCTCATGATAATGGTGTTGATGCACACGGATTTTCCCGAACCCGTAGCGCCCGCAATCAGCAGGTGGGGCATCTTCGCGATGTCCGCCACCACGGTCTGGCCGGCGATATCCTTGCCCACAGCAAAGGCCAGGCCGGATTTGTGGCGGGTAAATGCCTCGGACTCCAAAAGATCCCGCAGATGGATCGTGCTCTTCTCCTTGTTGGGCACCTCGATACCCACTGCGGACTTTCCGGGAATGGGCGCCTCGATGCGGATATCCGTGGCCGCCAGGCTCAGCTTAATGTCATCGGAAAGCCCCACAATGCGGCTCACCTTCACTCCCTGCTCCGGCAGAAGCTCATAGCGGGTAACTGTAGGACCGCAGCTTATATTTGTCACCGTCACGCCGACGCCGAAGTTCTTCAGAGTCTGGGCCAGCTTCATAGCTGTAGCCCGGTACTCGCTCTCAGAACCCCCGCCCCCTCTGCCTCCTTTCTTTAAAAGAGTGAGAGGCGGAAATACATATTCCTTCTTAGGCGGCTCCTCCACCTGGGGAATCCCCGCCTCCTCCCGGTGCTCCTCCCGCTTCTTCTCAATCTTCTTTTGGAGAAGCTCCGTCTCCGTCTCAATCACCTTTCCGGAGGCCGTGGTCACAGTCTTGGGCTCCTCCGGCACGAAAATGCTGTCATAGTTTACGCCACCGCCGGCCGGCTCGGTTTGGTACTCCCGGGCAGGTTCCATGCCGCCGGCTTCCCGCAGATTATCCTGTACACCTGCCGTCACATCCTCTGCATCCGAATCCTCCTGCCAGGGCGGTGCCTCCTCCCCGGAGGCTTCGAAAACTCCGGCTCCTGCAGCATTATGTATCCGGACAGAATCCTGGTCTCCTGCCGGGTTTCCGGGCTTCCCAGCCGGGGCCATGTCCAGCTCCTCCAGAGTCCGTGAATCCCTGGGAAGGCGGATCGCATCCCACGGCTCATCCGCATAAAAATCATCATCATCATCCTCATCGCTCTTCGCATGAAGACCGGTAATCACTGGCTCCACATAGGGCATGCCATGGCCCTCCAGGGAATCCGCAAGAGCAGAAACACTCTCCTCCTCTTCGTCCGCCGTATACCGCTCACTTTTTATCTCTTTCCCGCCTGCCTGTGCGGCTTTCTTTCCTCCGTCCTTTTCAAAATCCTGTGAAAAGGCTTTGTTCTCGTCAAATGCTTCCTCTCCGTCAAAAGGCCCGTCCGCCAGCTTAGTGGCATTCAGATTGACTCCCCTCACCCTTTGCTGACGTTCTTCCTCCTCCTGCTCCTGCCGTTCTTTCACCCGTTTGGCATGAATCTCCCTGCGGCGGTCCATATCTTCCCTGGCATACTGATAGGCCTTTCCCCCGCCTTTCTTCAACAGGGAGACAAACGAACGCTCCGTAATGCACACCAGGCACAGAATAAAAAGCGCGAGAAGCACCAGGCAGGTCCCCACCCTTCCGATGGCCATGCTCAAAAGGGAGGTGATAAGGCCTCCCACCAGGCCGCCGCCTGCTCCATTTGCCGAGGAACGGGTATAATAATCCACCCAAACCGAGATCTCCTGATTTCCGCCAAAAAAGATTTCCAGCAGTCCGCACAGGGTCAGAAGCCCTGCAACCACTGCCGCCAGCTTCACCGCTGCATGGCGGTTTCCCCTATTCGAAAGATGAAAACAGGTGCCTACAAAAAGCACCGGCGGTATAATATAGCCAAGGGCTCCAAAGACGCCGAGCTGAAAGCTGCGCAGAACCTCCCCAAAGGCCCCGCACAGATGAAAATTGCTTAAAAAAAGCAGGACTGCCACGGCAAATGAACAGATGATGATCACCTCTGCCCTCATAAATCCGCTCTCTTCCTCATATCCTCCGCGGCCGGAACTTCCGCGCCCTTTAGACGAAGGGCTCGTTTTCTGCCTCCCCGGCTTTTTCGTTCCCGTTTTTTTCTTCTTTGCTGAATCTGCCACTCCTGCAGCCTCCTGTTCCATCATTGTCCTGTCAAACACATTGTTGTGCACGTTGAATAGTATACAAAAAAATTGCTGGAATTGCAACTTTGCAGGAAGACGCAAAGGCGGGGAGCGTACGATATATATCACTTCCCGCTTTTGTGTTTTTTCGTGTCATTCTGTGCAGAAATCAGCGGTGCCCATCTGAACAATCCAGTTGCAGCCATTCGTCTTTAAGACGCGTTCTGCATAATATGTATTTTTACCCTTTACCCTTCTGTTACATTTTTCCTATACATTTTTCCTATACATTTTTTCTATATTATATTATAATTTATAAAAATAAAACAACTCAAAAAGCTTCCAAAAGAAAGAGGGTAATAGCCATGATAAAAGAATTATCCTATATACTTGCGGTAGCCCAGACAGGCAATGTATCTAAAGCCGCTGAATCTCTGTATATATCTCAGCCTTCCCTAAGTCGATACATCCGGGATCTGGAGGCTCGCCTGGGTGTACAGCTCTTTCAACGAATCAACAATCGCTTTGTCCTCACCTATGCCGGAGAAAAATACGTGGAAACCTCCAAGCAGATCCTGGCGCTGTATGAGAATCTGGAGCGGGATCTAAAAGACATTGATGACGCCATGACCGGGCGACTGAAGGTGGGCTGCGCCCTGGTCCGCATGTCCTACAATATCCCCCCTATCCTCAAGGCCTTTATCGACAAGTTTCCCAAGGTGGATCTCCAGCTTTTCGAAAATTATACCACCAAGGGCCTGGAGGACATGCTTTTAAACGGCGAGATCGACCTAGCCATCATCAACCAGAGCAACTCCCCCAAGCTGTCCTACATCCCCTTCTTCTCCGAGGAACTCCTGCTCATCGTTCCCCCCACCCAGCCCATCGCAGTCAAGGGCAGGCGACGGCCGGAATGCGTCTATCCCTGGATTGACCTGCGGCTGCTGAGTGGCCAGCCCTACATCCGGCTGAATGGGGAGCAGGCCATTGCCATAAAGGTAAACCGCATTTTCCAGGAAAAGGGCATTACCCCCTCCACCATCCTCATGGTAAAGAGCATTGAATCCGCCTTCCGATTGGCCGAGGCGGGCTTAGGCTGTGCCATTGTGCCAGAATCCCTGCTCAGCATTCCCAGCGTGGAGACGCCGCCGAAAATCTTTTCCTTCGGGGATCCCCTCACCACCTGGACCTTGTCCATCGCCTACCGTGAGGGGACAGAGCTCTCCAATGTGGCTATCGAGTTTATCCGCCTTGTAAAGCAGAGATATGAGACGATGAAAGGCCCCGGAACGTAACCAGACCGGATACGCCCCGAAGCCGTTCTTTCTTCTCTGCTGTTTTATTCGAAAACTGGCAAAATAAACTACCTTTCCAAAACTGCCCTCTCCATCCGCCTCATGGCCTCCTCCACATTGGTCCTCTGGGTGGCTATATTCATCCGCACAAATCCCTGGCCCTCCGGGCCGAAACTCGTGCCGCTGTTAAATCCCAGCTTAGCTTTGTCCACAAAAAACGCATTCAGTTCCTTCTGGGACATGCCCAGTTCCCGGCAGTCCAGCCACAGAAGGTAGGTGCCCTCCGGGCGGATCATACGGATCCCCGGGATCGTTTCCAGGCCGCTGCATACAATGTCCAGGTTTCCCTCCAGATAGTCCATCATCTGCTCCACGTAATAGGCGCACTCCCTGTAGGCGGCAATGGTGGCCGTGGTGCCCGCCAGGTTTTCCCCGATCCCCTTATTGTCCAGGACCGCCTCGTGGACCGACTCATGAACCTGCTCGTTGGTGCAGATAAAGGCCGCAGTCCGAAACCCCGCCGTGTTAAAGGTTTTGCTTGCATTCACAAAGGTAATACTATTGGCGGCAAATTCCGGCGAAATACTGCCGAAGGGAATATGGGTATGCCCTTTATAGATCAGGTCGCAGTGGATCTCGTCTGAGATCACGAACACATGGTGCTTAAGGCACAGTTTCCCGATCCTGGTAAGCTCCTCCCTGGTAAATACCCGGCCCGTGGGATTCTGGGGATTGCACAGGATAAATATCTTGGTGCGAACCTGGGAGAGCTTCTCCTCCAGATCCGCAAAGTCAATCACGTACTGGCCATCCTCAACCCTCAGCACATTTCTCAACAGGTGGCGGCCATTATGATCCGACAGATCTTTAAAAGGCGGGTAGCAAGGGGTGTGGATGACAATGTTGTCCCCCGGATGGCTCAGGGCGCGGACGGCGCAGATAATCCCAGGGATCACCCCCGGCACAAACTCCACCGCATCCGTCGGAACTTCCCAGCCAAATCTAGTCTTCTCCCAATATTGAACCGCCTCCTTAAAGGCATGGCTCACCACGGGATACCCGTAAACCCCCTGCTCCATCCGCGCAATTAGGGCGTCAATCACCGGCTGAGGACTCTTAAAATCCGTATCCGCGATCCACATAGGGAGCACATCCGCCGGGTACAAGTCCGGGTTATATTTTTTCGAGTCGGTTCCCCGCCGGTTCACGGGCTCGTCGAAATTGTGAATCCGTTCCATTTCTTCTCTCCTCTCCGGGCTCATGCCCACTCCCGCCACTGGGTTCCCACGAAGGCAATGCGGTCGCCTGTGCTCACCACAGGATTCTCTCTGGCGCCGATTATATAATAATCCCCGGCAGCCTTCATCTGCTCCACAACATCCCCATAGTAGTGGATGTCCAGCATAGCGCTTCCCGCTTTGATCTCATCCCCGGGAGCCACCCGCATGGTCATAAAGCCTCCCTGGCCAATCCGCAGAAATCTCCTCTTGGTGATGAGTACCTGGCGTTTTGGTCGGACAATGTCCCCCTCCATCATGCCCAGATAGCGCATCACATTCTGTATGCCGGTCTTTGCGGCGTCAATATAGGGGCGCTCAATCTTTCCACCCTGCCCCATCTCCCCCATAAATGCAGGGATCCCGTCCTGCAGACAGGTAATGTCCAAGGCGCCGCTTGTGACGCCGGGCAGCTCATTGGTTGATCCTGACAGATCCACCACGCAGTTAGCCACTACGCCGAATGCCCTCTGCATCCCCTCCGCCGTCTCATTCACCTTGGGACCAACGCCGGGAACAAGCTTCCGAACGGAATAGGGATTCGCCTTGTAGGGTGTGGCCATGGTATGGAAATTGATCAGGGCACTGGCATGCTTTTTCATTTCACTATATAATATGTAGGCGATCCGCTGGGTAAACATGCCCTCCGGATCTCCTGGGAAGGCCGTGTCCATATCCATACTGTCCACAGCGGATATCTTGTTCCTGCACTCAAAAGCCAGGGGATTAGCTATGGGTGTCACAATAAGAGTTCCCTTAAACGAGCTTAAAGGGAGTTCCCTGGTAAGCTCCCAAGCCCCGTAGGAGCCGTTTAACTCATCCCCGTGCACCGTCCCGTTGATCCAAAGGGTAGGCCCGCTCTCTGTCCCCGCCGCCACAATCACCGGGATCTTTACCATGGCCTTATGGGCCAGCTCTCCCACGGGGATGGTAAAATAGGCCTTCTCCCCCCTATTTACTTGATGACCAAATACCTCCAGCATCTAATATTTTCCTCCTTCCTGAACCGTTGAAAATCCACATTTAAAGCTGTTTGGCAGGCTTTGCGCTCCCGCTCACTCCATAATCCCGATTTCCTGATAATACTTTACCGCACCAGGATGGATGTCGATCAGGGCGCCCTCCACCGCGTTTTCCTTACAGAACGCCTGGGCCTGGGGATGCACGTCTGCCAGATCGTCATAGTGCTCAATAATGGATTTCACCACATTGTAAACCACCTCATCGTCCACGCTCCTGGCACAGACCAGGTTGTTTCTCGTGCCGATCACCACCGTGTCTTCATCCACGCCTGTGTAGGTTCCCCCAGGAATTACGCATTCATAAAAATAAGGATACTCGCTGACAATCTGGTTGATATGCTCCTCGTCAATGGAGAGCAGCTTGATGCCCTTGCTCGCCGCCAGATCCGCAATAGGCGAGCTGGTATAGGGTGTAATGTGGACACCAAAATCCGCGTTCCCGTCATTTACCGCGTCGCAGATATCCTGGAGGGCTGTCTCGGTAATGGTCACATCATCTTCCGTCAGACCATAAGCCTCCAGAAGGATGGGCATATAATACTGGGCCATAGCGCCCTGGCTTACCGCCAGCTTCTTTCCCTTTAGATCCGCGATGGAGTTGATATCCGAGTCCTCCGCCACAAACATGTGAAGCATGGTAGTATACCCGCCCATCACATGACAGATATCCACCGGAGAGCCCTCAAATTCCCGCTCTCCCTTGGCGGCAGCCTCCTCCACATCGGTCATGGCTACCCCGAACTGTACGGTACCGTTTTGGATCATACGCACATTCTCCTGGGA
>CALWBS010000146.1 GCA_944376135.1 uncultured Enterocloster sp. | reverse complement strand
AAGCTGCTTTTTCTCACTTGCTGTTAGTCCTCGCATTCGTTGTCCCCTTTCTAAGCCTGCATGCGCCCGGCGGACGGGTATTTTGCCAACCCATGAAATCCAGCGAGCGCAGGCGGCATCCTTACATACATGCCGCCTGCGGGCGGCAGAATTTTCAGAGTAAAATTACTGCTGGAACTGCGCCTTATTCTCATCCATAATTCCATTGATAAGACCGCAGACCTCGGTCAAGGCATCCTGCATGGTTGCCTCACCCCGGTATGCCTTTGTCAGAGCATTTACATACTCTGTGGTAAACTGGGCATAAGGGATGTACTGGGTCAGAGTGTTGGGATGCAGATAACTTAACGCATTCTCATAGGCAACGATATTGTCCGGAACATCTCCTTCGAAGTATCCGCTGCGCACAGACTCAAGTGCCGGAATGTAAATATGGCTGTCGGCAAAGATCTTCTGGCAGTCAGGCTGTACCAGCTGCTCTAAGAGGGCAACTGCTCCGTCCGGGTTCTTGGTGTTGGGATTGATTACAAGGCCAAGCACGTTGCTGGAAGATTTGCGTCCGCCCGTAGCAGAGTCAAAGGGAAGTTCCACCACATCCCAGTTAAACGTGGTGATGTTGTTGAAGGAGGGAACCTTCCAGATGCCTGCGGTTATCATCGCAATCTTGCCGCTGATGAACATGTCATCACCGGAAATAGAAGTCACCACATCCACGCTAGGGGACACGCCCGCGTTGTACATATCAACCAGAGGCTGCAGGCACTCGGCAATCTCCGGCTGATCCAGTGTACAGGTCTCCCCGTTCTCGTCAAACATCTCCAGTCCTCTGGACCAGATCATCTCCCAGGTAGGGATACGGTCGGCCGCTACGTAAAAGCCGTACTGGGTGGTCTCGCCGCTTCCATCCTTCACCGTCATCTGCTTGGCAATCTCTGCCAAGTCTTCCCAGGTCCAGTCCTTGGAAATCTCCTGAAGGTCAATGCCTGCTGCGTCAAACAGGTCCTTATTGTAGGCCACTGCCGTGGCTTCCACCGTAATCGGAATCGCCATCTGCTTTCCGTTAAACTTGTATGTATCTCGCAGCGTGGGATCGATGCTGTCCAAATACTCGGTCAGCGCCTCAGATCCGGCAATGATATCCGTCAGATCCATGGCCTGGTTGGATGCCGCGTACATCTCAAAAGAGGGACGGGTCATCTGGTAAATATCCGGGCCTGTGCCGCCTGCGATAGCCACCGGGAGCTTGGTCCAGTAGTCATTGTTGGCCGTGTACTGAATGTTTACCTTTAAGTTGGGGTTATTGGTCTGGGCGTATTCAATCTGCTGAGTAAATGCATCCGTGGCCTCTGTACTCCAAGTCCACCAGGTTACTTCCCCACCGGCCTGGCTGCTGTCCTCTGCCGCAGCACTGCCTGCGCCTGCCGCCTGGGTCTGTCCGCCGGAGGCATTCCCGGAAGCTGTCTCCGAACTTTGGCCGGAACATCCCGCCAGAAGGCTGGCCGCCAGAGCGCCGCAGAGCATTGTGATAACTACACGTTTTTTCATTGTACATCTCCTCCTGTTTTTTACTTGGTGTTTACTTTTGATTTACATTGATTTACACTAATTTTACATACTTTTTATGTGATTTTTACATTTGAATGGCGGGCCCGCCTTTTTATCTGATAACAAACGCATGATATTATGTTTGAGTATTTTAAATTTTCTGTTCAACTTACATAAATAAATGTTAGCATCTGACCTGCTTTTCTTCTCCCGCTTTATGTTGCACATTTTTTAATTTATGTTGTATTTTATTCTCTTTAGCGCTATAATACCAAGAAAGTGCAGGCAAGGAGGACCGTATATGGCAGATAAAAAGGGCCGTTCGATTATTTATGAAAATCTTGCGTACCGCAAGAATTCCCTAAACACAAAATTCAATAACTTTACCCTCAATCCCCCCACAAACCCCAGCATAACAGTATACCAGAGCGGCCACAAATCCAACTGTGAACCCGGCTGGCATACCCGCATCCGCACCTATGACCACTACATCATCCACTATGTCCTTGACGGGGAAGGTACCTACTATGCCCCCGGAGGGACCTACCCGGTCCGGAAAGGAGATATTTTTCTCATACGCCCTGACGAGAGCATCCACTACCAGGCTGACTGGAACGCGCCCTGGACCTACTATTGGGTGGGCTTTAACGGCAACGAGGTGCCAGGCATCTTAAGCCTCTGCGGGTTTTCCGATGCCTGCCTTTTGCGCTCCTACACCCAGGATGAGCAGCTCACCTCGCTCATGCGCCGGCTGGCATACCCCGAGTTCCAGGGCATTGACCGGGAGTATGAGCTCCTGGGAAACCTATATCGGGTGTTCTCCCTTCTCATCCATACCCATGTCCAGCGGCCCATATCCAAAACCGAGCAGTATCTGACCAAGGCCATCGAATATATCCAGCAAAATTACACGGAGAGCGACATGCGGGTCAGCGATATTGCCCGGTATGTGGGCATTGACCGCACCTATCTGTACCGGATCTTTTATGACTCCTTTCAGATGTCTATCCAGGACTTTGTGCTGGAATTCCGCTTGAGCAAGGCAAAAAGCCTGTTAAAATATTCCGACAGCTCCGTAGGTCTGATCGCTTTCAGCTGCGGCTTTGAAAACCAGTCCTATTTCTCCACTATTTTTAAAAAGAGCTTCCGCAAAACGCCCCTTCAGTATCGGAAAGAAAAGCTCCATCCCAAGTCAAATCCCCCGCAGTAAGCGATAAGGCGTCCAGTCTGCCGTGAATATTCCGCTGCTTGTGGCTTTTTCACCGATTGCACACAAACTTCGACAATTCTCCTCTTTCCAAAAAGCCTTCAATGGTATCCGCCATAATCTCCTGGGAGCGGCGGCCGGCCTCCGCGCTCTCCGCCCCCATATGGGAGGTAACAAAGACCTGATCCATTTTGAGCAGGGGGCAGTCATCCTCCGGCGGCTCCTTTCCCAGAACATCCAAGCCGGCAGCTGCCACCGTTCCGTCCCGCAGTGCCTCCACCAGATCTGCCTCATTGATCACTCCGCCCCGACAGGTGTTCACCAGGTACACGCCCTTTTTCATCTGCCCAAAGCATTCTCGGTTGATGCTTCCCTCGGTCTCTTTGTTGCAGGGGATGTGCAGGCTGATGATATCGCTGGCCGCAAAGAGCATTTCCCGAGACGGCACCATGCACACGTTTTCCGGCGCCTGTTCCTGGGAGACAAAGGGGTCATATGCCAGTATTTCCACCTGGAAGCCAGAAAGCATGCGCGCCAAGTGCCGTGCAATATGTCCACAGCCCAAAAGTCCTACGACCTTTCCGTCCAGCTCCGTCCCCGTGGTAGTCGACGGCCACACACCTGCCTTTACACCGCTCACACATGAGGAAAATTTTCTTCCCGCATTCAAAATATGGAGCATGGCGGTCTCGGCCACGGCGGCGGAATTAGCCCCAACCACGTTAGCCACATAAATTCCTAAGCGGGTAGCAGCCTCCACGTCAATGTTGTCCAGTCCCATCCCATACTTTTGGATCAGTTTTACCTTTCCCTTTACTGCCTTTAGCTGTTCTTCATCCCATTTTTCCAGGATACTCACAACCACATCCGCCTGTTGTGCCAGCTCCCTAACCGCTCCCGGTTCATTTCCGGGAACTGCTTGCTCAATCAGCTGGTATTTTTCCCCGAGCCGCTTGTCCAGGCAGGACAAATCTATCTTTTTGGGATCCAGGTTTACCCAGATAACCGGCTTCATCCCTGCGCCTCCTTACCGGCCCTCCGAATCATCTCTGCCGCCTCCCTGACAATGGGCATATCGTTCTCAGTCAAAGCCGGGAGGGGCGGGCGGACACCGCCGATATCCAAATTTTCATTGATCCGCAGGATCTCCTTGATCACGGCATACAGGTTCCCACGGCATTCACACATCTTATAGATGATGCGGTCTACCGTGTACTGAATGCGGCGTGCCTCTTTTAAAGCGCCCGACTCCACTAGGGCGTCCATTTTCAGGAACAGCTCCGGCATTACACCGTAGGTGCCTCCGATCCCCGCCTGGGCCCCCATAGCCCGGCCGCTGATAAACTGCTCATCCGGACCATTGAAAATCATACAGTCCTCGCCGCCCTCATCCATAAACATCTGAATATCCTGCACCGGCATAGAAGAATTTTTTACCCCTATTACCCGTGGATTTTTGAGCATCTCGCGAAACAAGGGCAGGGTCAGGGCCACACCTGCCAGCTGCGGAATATTGTAGATGATAAAGTCCGTGGAGGGTGCTGCCGCACTTATATCATTCCAATACTTGGCGATAGCGTACTCCGGCAGATGGAAGTAAATGGGCGGAATGGCCGCAATCGCATCCACATGAAGACTTTCCGCATGTCTGGCCAACTCCATGCTATCCTCTGTGTTATTGCAGGCCACATGGGCAATAACCGTCAATTTTCCCTTGGCTGCCTTCATTACATTTTCCAGCACGGTCTTCCGATCCTCCACGCTCTGATAGATGCATTCCCCGGAAGATCCATTGACATAAACACCCTTTATTCCCTTTTGGATAAAATAATTTGTTAAACTTTGCACTCTCTCGGGACTTATCCTGCCCGCCTCATCATAGCAGGCATAAAATGCAGGGAACACCCCTCTGTACTTTTCTAGATTTTTCACAGTACCGATACCTCCTTTTCTTCTTCCATAGCCTGTACAAATGCCTTGGTAATCACCTGGGGACGGGTGATCATGGAACCAACCACCACGCTGAATGCCCCCAGCTCCACAACCCGCCGGGCTTTCTTTGGCGTATTGATATTCCCCTCAGCGATCACCGGATGCCTCACCGTCCGGAGAATACGCCGCAGAAGCAGGAAATCCTCCGCCTCTATTTTTATGTCCCGGCTCTGTTTTGTGTAACCCGTCAGCGTGGTTCCTATAAAATCAAATCCCAGCCGATCCGCGTGAACTGCCTCTGCCTCTGTGGAACAGTCCGCCATTAGCAGCTGATCCGGATATTTTCTGCGGACCTCCCTGTAAAATTCGTCAATCGTTACCCCTCCAGGCCGCAGATCCTCCGTGGCGTCCATGGCGATAATCTCCGGCTTCATCTCCATCAGCCGATCCACTTCCTCCATGGTGGGGGTTATGTATACTGAGCAGCCGGGAATCTCCCTCTTGATGATGCCGATCACCGGCAGATCCACAGTCCTCTGTATCTGGGCAATATCTTCCACCGTGTTGGCCCGGATGCCTCCGGCCCCTCCCTCCTTGGCTGCCAGCGCCATCCGCCCCATGATAAAGGAGGAATGCAGGGGCTCCTCCGGCAGAGCCTGGCAGGAGACAATCAGTTTTCCTTTCAGCTGTCTGACCTTCTCATTCATTTTGCCTTTCCCTCTCTTTCCTGTTTTCCGCCATTTAACGCGTCCAGCGTGTACTCGTGCAGACGCTCCCTATGCCTCCGGTCTGCCTGTAAAAGCCGGCTGTACAGAATATCGATCATCACCAGAATGGGAAACTGGGGAGAAATCGCCTTTCCATTTTCCAAATGCTCCCGGGCGGCCAGCAGGACAATCTCGTCGCAAAATTCCCCCGCACGCCTCTCCCTTGCGGATGTCATCAGAACGGTAAAGGCCCCGTTCTGCTTTGCCGCCTTCAGGGAACGGAGCACCTCCTGGGTCTTTCCGCTGACACTGATTCCCACTGCCAGGCAATTCTCGTCCAGCAGGACAGAATTCATCTTCATAATATGGATATCCGTGATAGCCTCCACAGGGACGCCTAGGCGCATAAACCGCAGCTTCATTTCCATCCCTGCCAAACCGGAGCTGCCGCAGCCATAAATATACATTCGCCTGCTTCCGGAAACCGCCCGAACAATCCGACCCACCTGCCCCTCATCCAGAAGAGCATAGGTTTTGTTCAGCAAATCCTGGTAACAGTTTAAGACCTGCTTCGCCAGATTGCTGGCCAAGGGTTTTCTCTCCTCCATGTTCTGCTCATACTGAAAAATAAATTCCCGGTATCCCTTAAAGCCACATTTCTTAGCAAAACGGGATAAGGTAGCCTCTGAGATAAACAAAAGTCCGGCTATATGCTTGGAGGAGAAATCCATCTTCTCCGTGTTGTGGATAAAAAAATCCGCCGCCTTTTTTTCCAGAGCAGTAAATGAACCGTACAGCGACTCAATCACTGGTATCAGCGTCTTCTCATATTCTTCCACTGGCCTGCACTTCCCTCTCTCTGCCTATAAAATGATAATATGCTCCCAGCATCCCCGCCCGGTTCCCCAGCTGTGCCATGGCAAGCTTTGTACGGGAGGCAATGAAGGGAAGCAGATACTGATCTAGCCTTTCGCGTAGCAATGGATACAGGTACTTCCCTCGCTCCATAATTCCGCCTCCCAGCACCACAGTCTGGGGATTGAACATAAAGCAGAGATTGGCGACCCCACACCCCAGAACATCCGCCATCTGCCTGATAGCCCATATGCAGTCCCCATCCCCCTTCTCCGCCTGATCAAACACCCATCGGCCGTCAATAACACCAGGGCTGATTTTCTTTCTCTCCTCGACCCGGCGTACCAAGGCTTTGGCAGAGCCCAGTTCCTGAAAAGACAGTCCTGCAGGCGCTTCCTCCCCCTGAGAAGCGGACGTCCCAGCCATATACATATAGCCGATCTCCCCAGCGCTGCTGCAAAACCCATGAAATACCTTCCCGTCGATAATCAGAGCGCCGCCTATCCCTGTCCCCACAGTCAGGCAAAGGCTTACGCTGCTCCCTCTTCCTGCCCCTGCCAGACTTTCCGCCAGTCCTGCGCAGTTTACATCATTTTCTACCTGGCAGGGCAGCCCAAAACACTCCTCCAGGCGGGCCTTTATGGGCATTCCCGTATACCCCGGTATAAATTCGGACGCATACGATACCACCCCTTTCCTGCAATCCACCATACCTGCCGTGGAAACGCCGATTCCTTCCATCTTCCCGCCCGTTTCCAGCTCTTCGGCAATCAATCCGCAGACCCGCTCCATCAACACTTCCCCGCCCAGTTGCGCCTGGGTGTCCACCTCTTTCATGTACTGAATGACAGCGTTCTCATCCACCACACCATACTTGATTTTTGTTCCTCCTATATCAATGCACAGGTAATTCTTCATCCGCCCCAGAGCTATTTCCAAATATATCTAACCTCCCAATTCCCTCTTCCTAGAATTGGCTCTAGTATACTCATTTCTGTATTTATTTTCAATATATATAAAATTTATGGTTTTACTTTCAATATTTTTGTAAGTATTGTACATAACTGCTTCTTTTTTTACCAAAATCATTCGATAATTATGTAACTTACTATGAAAGCTCCGCCCTGAAGGCGGAGGCGGACGAGCTGCAGGCAGACCGGTCCCACTCTGTTTTCGGAACGCCAAAAAGGCATCTGATTTCCTCGTGAATCAGATGCCTCTCACCTTCTTATTCAATTTTCACAAAATAGGGTTTCCGCTCCCTATAGCGGGCCACATAGCGAAATCCCGCTTCCCGCAGAAGCGCTTCCGCCTGATCAAAGCCCTTTGCTACATCCTCTGACCGATGAGCGTCCGACCCCACAGTAATGATCTCCCCGCCCATCTGCCTGTAAGTCTTCAAAATCTCCAGGGACGGCAGGGGTTCCGCCAGAGCTCCCGCTGTCGTGTTGATCTCGATTCCCTTTCCCCGACGGATCACCTGACGCAGAATTCTCTCCGTAATCTCCATGCAGTCTTCCATGCGCAGGGACACCCCCTGGAAGGCGGGATAGCGCCGGATCAGATCCAGGTGGCTTAAGCAGTCATAGTCTCCCTCTCCGGCAATCGTTAAAAGCTCCTGAGCGTACACACTCCGCAGCCCCTCCCTGCCAACTGACTGGTAGTCAAAAAGGCTGAGATCTCTATGCTTCACCCGGTGCAGGGAAGCCAGCACAAAATCATAGGGATTGGCAGCAAGAACCTGCTCGGCAGCTTCAGGCTGCAGATGGATCTGGCCCAGCTCAATGCTGAACACCACCCGAATCCTTCCCTCCCACCGGCTGCGGCAGTCCAAAATTTTCTCCCGGCTGACAGCAAGGTATTCTTTGCGGATGGAGCCTATGGGGGTAACCCCCTCAATCAGCTCATAGTGATCCGTGAGCGCTACCTCCTCCAGCCCTAAGCGAAGCGCCTGTCCGCAAATAGCATCTGGAGACGCTGTGCTGTCCGGAGATAATTCGCTGTGGATATGGTAGTCCTGCCTTAACATGCCGCAATCCCTCCTGCCTTTTTCTGTCTCTAACCTACCATATCCTGGAGAGATTTTCATTTTCCCTATGTTGCTATTTTTTTGTATCCTGTTGTCCTATCCTTAACGGGCAAGGAAAACTTATTTAAAGCTTCTTTCCCTCCTACCGCACAAAAATTTCCCGTCCCCGAACATATTTCGCCCGTATGTGCTCCGGCCCGGACAGATACACCACCCGCTCCAGCCGCTCCCGCAGGGTCAGGCCGCCCGGCCGGGCAAGGCCTCGGTCATCCACCACGACCGCGTCCATCTCGTACCCGGCTTCCAGACTTCCCACTTTTCCGAAGAAGGCGCCTCCCCCCTTGGTTCCCAGGAAAAATGCCTCCTCCAGCGTCAGGGGCCTGCCCGCCCCCTCAGCCAGCTTAAAGCGCAGCTTGGACACCTGGACGGCGTCCGCCATGGCCCGGAAAATGGACTCCCCGCAGCCTGCGGCCACATCGGTTCCAAGCCCCACCCGCACGCCCATGTCCAGATACTCCCGCACCGGGGCGATTCCGGAGCACAGATTCGTGTTGGACTGGGGACAGTGGGCCACAAAGACGCCCCTGGCCCGCAGAAGGGCCGTTTCCTCTGCTGTGGGCCAGACGCAGTGCGCCATAACAGTGCGCTGCCCGTCTCCTCCGAACAGGCCGAATCCCTCGTATGCCTCCCCATAGCACCCGGCCCAGGGACACAGCTCACGCACCCAAGCCGCCTCCTCCTGGTTCTCCGACAGATGGGACTGCACCGGCAGGCCGCTATCCCTCTGCAGTCTGCCCAGCCCCCGCATCACTGCGTCCGAGCAGGCCGGGATAAACCGGGGGGTGAGAATCGGCTCTGTCCGCTCATATCTCCCTTCTATCTCCTCCAGCCACCGCTCCGTCTCCTGCAGAGATTCCTCTGTCCCTTCCCGAAGACCGTCCGGGCAGTTCCGGTCCATATTCACCTTTCCCACCATGGTCCCAAGCCCCGTAGCTTCCATAAGATCCATGAGAAGCTCCGTGGCCTGCCGATGCCGGGTGGCAAAGATACAGGCCCGGGTGGTGGCGCTGGCCTTCATATTCTCAGCAAAAATCCCGTATGCCTCACGGGCGTATTCCAAATCCGCATACCGCTCTTCCTCAGGAAATGCCCGCTCATTCAGCCACTCCAAAAGCTCCAGATCCATTCCGGTTCCCCGGAAGGCATACTGGGGCGCGTGAATGTGCAGATCCACAAGCCCCGGCAGAATCAGGCAGTCCCCCCAATCCTGGAGGGGATAATCCGCAAACCGTTCGGGCAGCTCGGCAAACATGCCCGCAGACCTTCCCTCCTCACAGACCAGATAGCCGTGAGGAACCCACTGAAAACAGTTCCTTGTCCGGCTGGTGCACAGATTTCCTCTCAGTACAAAATTTTTCATACATTCTCCCGCTCCCTGCAGCCCTTACTCCGAAAAATAACTGTGATACAGTGAAAAAAAATTGTCCGTCGTGCATCCCTCTCCCTGGGAAAAATCCACGGTCTCCCAAGCGTCCTCTGCCAGAACCACTTCGTGCTCCGCGGCATACGGCTCATAAATTCTGCCAAACACCTCGCTCTTCTTCTCCTGGGCCAGACGCTCCTTTCTGGCTGCAGTCGCCTCCTGGTCATAGGCATTGACACATTTCAGAATATAATATCCCCCGTCCTGCTCCACAATGCCGCTGACCGCATCCTGTTCCAGGGCAAAGGCAGCCTCTCCCAGGGCATCCATATTTTCTGACCACTCCATGGAGTGCGTCAGCTGACCGTCCGTGGAGTAGCGGGCTCCCAGCGACGCAAAATCCGCGCCCTCGGCCTGAGCCAGCGCTAAAACCTCCTCAGCCTCCTCCCGCGTATCCAGGCGGATCTGCTGAATTTCAATCACCTTGGCTTCCGCGTCGCTGACTTCCAGATTCTGCTCCCCTGTCATCTCCTCCACCATCTTATCCGCCCGGTAATACATGCGGTACAGCTCATACACTTCATCCTGGGAGACATTCATATAATCCAAGTCCTCCTGGGTAAGTCCGGCGTAATACTCCTGGGCCAGGGACTTCAAAGAATCCTCCTCCTGACTGGTCAGCTCCACTCCCTGCTCCTGCGCCATCTGATCTACCGTGGCAAGCTCCACAAGAAAGCGGCCCATCTGCTCCTTCAAAACCTCCTCAAAGGTACTTCCCTCCGCATTCGCCTCTGCCTGCCAGAGCTGGCTCGTATAGATATTCTGGTAGCGGTTGCGCTCTGTGGCCGCAATCACCATGATCTGACCCTGAGTGTAGTCCGCCTCAGTGACTCTGTTTCCCTCCATGGACGCTTCCCTGGGGCCGCATCCTGCCAGAAGAAAAAGAGCCAGGCCGATGGCGCACACCGCTCTTCGTCCTGCTCTCAATTCTCAAACTCCTTTCCCAGAAGCTGCTTTAAGGCATGGCAGAGACGGCCTAACGGCAGCCCTACCACATTTCCGTAATCTCCGTCAATTCCTCGGATATACGCGGCAAACCGGCCCTGAATGCCGTATCCTCCCGCCTTGTCCAGAGGTTCTTTGCTGTAAGCGTACTCACGGATCTCGTCCTCATCCAGGGGATATACATGGACCTCCGTCTTCTCTGAAAAAACAGCTTTTTCTGTCCGTCCGTTCTCCCGGCATAGAACCAAGGCTACCCCAGTATATACCTGATGACTTCTTCCCGAAAGCTTATGCAGCATCTGTACGGCACGCTCCGGATTTCCCGGCTTTCCCAAAATCTCCCCGTCCACGGACACAACGGTGTCCGCGCCGATTACCAGAGTTCCCTCCCCGCAGCCAGCGGCCACATCCAATGCTTTTCGCTCCGCCAGCTCCATAACCAGGCGTTCCGGACAGCTCTCCCGCGCATCCTCCTCTGCGCCGCTCGGTCGAATTTCAGGGAAAATCCCGATCTGAGCCAGCAGCTCTTTCCTCCTGGGTGAGCCGGAAGCCAGGACAATCGGACGGTCTTTTAAATATTCTGATAAACGCATCGCGTCTTCACTCCTCCTAATAACGGGAATCAATCACCAATGCCAGACCAATCCCGAGAATCGCGCCGGCCAGCACCTGAAGAGGCGTGTGCCCCACATACTCCTTGAGTTTCTCCTGAAGGACCTCAGCATTGAGCTTCAGGGGATTCTCCATCAAGATGGAATTGAGAAGCTTGGCCTGCTTCCCTGTCTCCCGGCGCACGCCGATGGCATCGTACATGACGACCATGGACATGACAAAGGACACGGCAAATTCAAAAGAGCCGGCCCCGTATTCCAAAAAGGCAGCCGTTGTCAGCCCGCAGACTGTGGCCGAATGAGAACTCGGCATACCCCCGGAGCCCACCAGGCGTTCCGCGTTGAAATTTCTATTTAAAGCGAAATCGATCAGCGTCTTCAAAAACTGGGCAACCACCCAGCCTACCACTGCGCTGACCAGCAGCTGGTTTCCCAGCAGATCATCCCATACATTCATACGTATATCTTTTCAATCCCCCTTATCAACCATGGTAACCGCAGAAAGAGGGGAGCCGAAGCCGGATGCCCTCCATCGTCTCCTCCAAACTTAAAACCTTATCCGCCCACACAATCGCGGCTCCTGCCCTTGTTGCCGGAGGAATCGGTGTGAGCGGCCACATATGGCGGAGAATAATATTCTTTTCCTCCCGGGTCAGCACAAAATACTTTTCCGCATTCTCCAGCGCCGCCCTTGGATGCGTCAGTCCGTGAAAATGCTTCCCTGTCTCTCTGGCATAAGTATGCCAGTCATACAAAAATAAATCATGGAGAAGCCCCGCTCTTGCGGCGCTTCTCCAGTTTCCTCCAATCGCCCTGCATATCTTATAGCCTAGGTAGGAAACCCGGATACAGTGGTCCATGCAGGTAGTTGTCCCGTGCTGTATATACTGATCCATAGACCGGAATACCGGATGCCTTCGGATATCCTCAGTGCAGGCCATATATTCCGGATCCATCTCGTAATCGGTCATTTTCCTCATCGATGTCACGCCTTTCCGTCTGACCATAATTCCCTGTGTTCGTTCTCTTATCAATACCCGATCAGCCAGTCATAGAGCTCCTGATACTTTGCCGCAGAAGCTCCCCAGGAGAAATCCTTAGCCATGCCGCGGTCAATAATCTTGTTCCACTCCCGGCGCCGGTTATAGTACACATACTTGGCATACCGCACGCTGCCCAGCATCTCGTGGGCATTGTAATTGGCAAAGGAAAAACCTGTTCCTGTACTCTCATACTCATTGTACGGCTCCACCGTGTCCTTTAATCCCCCGGTCTCCCGCACAATAGGCACCGTGCCGTAGCGCAGAGCCATGAGCTGGCTCAAGCCGCAGGGTTCAAATAAGGAGGGCATGAGAAATGCGTCACAGCCCGCGTAAATCTTGTGAGACATGGGCTCCGAGTAATAAATCTGAGCGGAAACCCGGTCGTGATACTTCCAGTCATAGTGACGGAACATATTCTCATAGCGCTCGTCGCCTGTGCCCAGAACCACAAGCTGCATATCATCGCTGCACAGCTCATCCATCACGCACTGAATCAAGTCCAGCCCCTTCTGATCTGTCAGCCGTGACACAATGCCCACCATAAATTTCTTCTCGTCCGCAGGAAGGCCCAGCTCACTCTGGAGCGCTTTCTTGTTCTTCGCCTTTTCCTTGCGGAAATTCCTCGCATTGTACTTCTGTGCAATATAGCCGTCTGTCTCCGGGTTGAACTCGTCGTAATCGATGCCGTTGACAATTCCCCGCAGGCTGTTCGCCCGGGCCCGCATCAGGCCGTCCAGGCCCTCGCCGTAAAAGGGAAGCTTGATCTCCTCCGCGTAGGTGTTGCTCACCGTGGTAATGGCATCTGCATATACAATGCCGCCCTTTAAGAGGTTGCCGTCCTTGTAGGCCTCCAGCTTATCCGGAGTGAAATAATAGCTTGGCAGCTCCGTAAACCGCTGGATGGTCTTCACATCCCATACCCCTTGGAATTTCAGGTTGTGGATGGTGATAACCGACTTCATATTGCGGTAGAACTCACCTTCATGGAATTTATCCTTTAACAGAACAGGAACCAGCCCTGTCTGCCAGTCATGGCAGTGCACCAGATCCGGCTGGAACCCGATCACGGGAAGGGCTGACAGGCCCGCCCGGCAGAAGAAGCAGAACTTCTCCAAATCCCAATACCAGTCGCCGTAGGGCTTGGCGCCGCAGAAATAGCTCTCGTTATCAATAAAGTAAAAGGTAACTCCCTCATGAACGTACTGGAGAATGCCCACATACCGGCTCTGCCCCAGGTAATCCATATAAAAATGGTTTACATACTGCATCTTATCCCGCCACTCCTGCTTGATGCACAGGTACTTGGGGATCATGACTCTCACATCGTAGTACTCCTTGTTGAAGCACTTAGGCAGAGAGCCTACAACGTCTGCTAAACCTCCTGTCTTAATGAACGGTACTGCCTCAGATGCCATAAATAGCATTTTCTTCATCCAAACCTCCCTCTCCTGAAAAACAGGCGGCTTCTCGCCTCGATTCCTGCATAACCGTTATAAGACGGCTGCATTCCCATATAGTATACCGTATTTTTCGCAATTTAGGAAGGGCTTTCTTCATGTATTTTTGTTGCCGCTCAGCCGCGCGCGAAAAGAACCGGACATTCCCTGTTTTCAGAGAGCATCCGGTTCCCTTTCTTATTTTATGTACAAGCCTTACA
>CALWBS010000145.1 GCA_944376135.1 uncultured Enterocloster sp. | reverse complement strand
ATGGGGGCAGGTGATGGGGCAGCTGGACGAGAAAGAGGGAATTCTCACAGGGGAAATTGATTTGGAATATGAGGATGCCGTTCGGCAGCAGCTTCCGCTGCTGGCGCACCGGCGGATGGATGTGTATCGCCTGGAAAAGGCGGGGAACGGAAAGAACAGCAGGCAGGAGGAAAGGACATGAACAGGGAAGCGTGCAAGAGACGGCTGGAAGAGGTGATTGACGCGCGGCGGCAGGTGTATCTGGATTTGGGAGAGAAGATTTACAAAAATCCCGAGACCGGCTACCGGGAGAAAGAAACCACAAAGACGCTGGCGGACGCCCTGGAAGGGCTGGGGCTTCGCACGGAGCGGGAGATCGCCTATACGGGCTGCAGGGCCCATGGCAATGAGGGAAAGAAGGGGCCTAAGGTAGCTGTTTTAGGAGAACTGGACGCCCTTTTATGTCCTTCGCATCCGGACTGCAGAAGAGAAACCGGGGCCATGCATGCCTGCGGCCACAATATCCAGACCACCGTCATGTACGGGGTGGCGGACGCTCTTGTCCACTCGGGCGTTTTGGATGACTTGGATGGAGCAGTTGATTTTATGGCGGTGCCTGCGGAGGAGGTCATCGAGCTGGACTACCGCAAAACGCTGAAGGATGCGGGGAAAATTCGTTATTACAGCGGCAAGACCGAGCTCATCGCCAAGGGAGCTTTTGATGATGTGGATATCTGCATGATGGTTCACAACTTTCCCTTTGACCAGCCGGGGATCAAGATGGCACCTTACACCTCCAGCAACGGGTTTGTGGAGAAGCACACGATTTTCATGGGAAAGCAGTCCCACGCGGGGCAGGCCCCATGGGACGGGATCAATGCCCTGAACATGGCGTCCCTCGCGATCTCTGCCATGCACTACCAGAGAGAGACATTCAAGGACAGCGATACGGTTCGGGTTCATCAGATCATTACCAAGGGCGGGGATGTGGTGAACAGTGTACCGGCCAGGGTGGAGATGGAGACCACCATCCGTGCCAACAATATGGCAGCTCTCATGGATGCCAATCGGAAGGTGAACCGGAGCATTCGGGCGGGAGCTGTGGCTCTGGGCGGAAAGGCCCAGGTGATTGACAGCCCGGGTCAGCTCCCCATTGTGCCGGACAGGAATCTGGCAGAGCTGTTTCGGGAAAACGCCCTGCATTTTTATAAAGAAGAGGAAATGCTTCCCAGAATGCAGTGGACCGCTTCCTCGGATATGGGGGATGTTTCCTCCCTTATGCCGGCCCTTCACGGGCTTACGGGCGGGATTGCGGGAGGTCTTCACACTGCGGACTACCGCATCGTAGATGTGGAGGACGCCTATCTGATTCCCATCAAGGTTATGGCTTTTACCCTGGTAGATCTGCTGGCAGACGGCGCCGGCCAGGCGAAAAAAGTAATAAGGGAATTCAAACCGGTGATGACCAAGGAAGAGTATCTGCAGTATCTGCGGGATATTGAAAAAACCTACATTCTGGAATAATTCCATTGCAATTATTTTCTTCCATGCTATAATAAGGGGCAGTCTATGAAGGAGGAGATGCCACGTGGAAGAAGGATATAAGAGGGACGTCCTGATTCATCATCTGATGGCTGTCTGCGGCGGATTCATCGGCGTATATGCCATTGTCAGCCGGATGGGTGTTTTTGGCTCGGCGCAGACGGCCAATCTGATTGAGCTGGTGTGTGATATTTTGGGGAGGGATCCCCTGGAGATTTCGTATCGGATCGCAGCCCTGTCCATCTACATAGGGGCCATGATTCTGTTTGTGTTTTTGGAAAAGAGGACGGACTGGAATGTGAAGTTTTTTTCTGTCCTGGCGGATTTGGCAGCGGTTGCGGTCTGCGGTTTCATTCCCCAGGAGGTAAACCCCTTCGCAGCCCTCTACCCAATCTTTTTTGCAACCTCCTTTCAGTGGTGCGCGTTTAAGGGGGCGGGGGAATATGTGTCCGCCACTATATTTTCCACCAACAATTTAAAGCAGACAGTGACAGCTGCCGCAGAGGCCCTGTTAAGCCGCGGGGATGAGAGTGCGCGCAGAAAAAAGGTGGAGAAAGCCTTGTTTTTTGGCGGCACTTTGGCCTGTTTTCATCTGGGAGTAGCTGCGGGATACGGCTTTTGGCTTCTGTGGGGCGTGCGCAGCATCTGGCTCTGTGCCCTGCCCCTGGCTGTCTGCGGCCTCCTCGTGCAGGGACGGGTGCGCGCCGCGGCGCTGCAGGCGCGGTAGATATGTAGATGCGGTGAAGCCTGCAGCCATGGCGAGATGTGTACCCGCAGCGCGCAAAGATTTTTGTTTACAAGGATTTTACCGGGAGCTGGTTTTGGAATTTACGCAGCCGGGATATAATAATTCCAAGCAATAGTTATAAAGTTGGGAGGAATTATATGATACGATTGGCTGCACTGGATATGGACGGAACCCTCTTAAATCCCGAGGGGCGCATTACCGAGCGGACGGCCCGGACGCTTAAGGTGTTTCAGAATTCGGGCAGGGAGCTTTTAATCTGTACGGGCAGAAGCTATGCGGATGCCGCAAAGCCCTTGGAGGAGTGGGGACTGCGCGCGGCCGTGGCCTGCATGAACGGAGCGGCGCTTTACAGTCGGCAGGGAGAGCTTTTGATGCACCGGCCTTTGGAGTATGGACAGGCCGCATGGATTTTAGAGTGCTGCAGGGGATTTCCGCTGCTCTTTGATTTTATGACAGATCAGGGGAGCGTGACTATCAACACTGAGGCGGATCTGCGCCGTGTATTTGCGGGTGGCGTGCGCTTTCCGATTGCTGCCTATTCCCTGGAAAATATTCGAAAGAAATTCCGGGTGGTAGCCCCCGAGGAACTGTTTTCCCAGGAACTCACTTTTTATAAAATTTCTCTGATTCATGCGGACCCTGACATTCTGTCAGAGGTGGAGCGGCGAATCAAAAAAAGAGCAGGGCTGTCCGTGGTTTCTTCGGATCCCTATAACCGGGAGCTGACCCATGGGGAGGCGAAGAAGGGAAATGCGCTTGCCATGTACGCCGCCATGAAGGGCATCGGCCTCCATGAGGCTATGGCGGTGGGGGACAGTGAAAATGACCGCTCCATGCTCACGCTGGATCTCAAGTACACCGTTGCCATGGGAAATGCCATGGAGAGCATCAAGAAGACAGCTCGGTGCTGTACCCGGACCAACGGGGAGGACGGAGCGGCCTACGCCCTGGAAAATCTGGCGCTTTATCGGCTGGCGGCCGTTTCATAGGCGGGACTATTTTCTGCCGTAAATCAGTCCGAGCCCGGTCAGCATCCATGGAGCCTTTGCGAACCAGGGCACCATGGGAAGACGCTCCGTGCGGGCCTCGTAATGGATTTCCCGGATGCCTTCCCGGTGCAGGAGCTCCAGAAAATCATCCAGATCACCATAGAGCTGTATCTGCTCAAACAAGTCATGAAAGGCGAAGGAACCGCCTTTTTTTATTACCCGCAATGCCTCCCGCACCACCTGGCGCTTGTCCGGCTGGGTGCGTACCTCGTGAAAGACAAAATTGCTCACCGCTGCGTCAAAGCTCTCGTCCGCAAAGGGCAGATGGGCCGCATCTCCCTGGCAGAAATGGACGGCCGGAACCTGTTCGATGCGGGCATTCTCTTCACACTGGGCTTTTGCGTAATTCCATTCTTTCCCCCAGTAATCGATCCCGGTGACCCGGGCGGAGGGCCAGGTTTTGGCGCAGAGAATCGCCAGGGCCCCGGAACCGCAGCCAATGTCTAAGAGGCTTCCCCTGCCGTCCCAGGGCAGCTTTGACAGGAGAAAACGGTGGATATTTCCCATCACATTGC
>CALWBS010000144.1 GCA_944376135.1 uncultured Enterocloster sp. | reverse complement strand
ACATATGTACTGCAGATTGACCCTGCCTTTATGGCGAGCATGTCTTTGGCGGCACGTCTTTTTGACGCGATCAATGATCCGCTTATCGGATCATTTCCGGATCGGTGGAAGCTGGGAAAGAGCGGGGACAAATTCAAACCCTATATAAAAATCGCCATGTGGCCATTGGCCATATCGTGCATTCTGGGATTTCTTAATGTAGGTTCCTTTTCGAATACGCTCAAGCATGTGTGGGTGGTCTTTACCTATATTTTGTACGGAATGTCCTACACGGGAACCTCCATGCCGTTTGGATCCATGGCTTCCGTGGTTACGGACAAAGCGGAGGAGCGGACGAAGCTGTCCAGAGCCAGAGCATTCGGCGGAATTGCCGTGGGATACGGCTATCTCTCTCTTGTACCGGCCTTTATCTGGGACGGGGAAAATAATCCGATAGCCGGCGGCTATTTGATGTTTGGAATTATCTCTGCAATTCTCTGTATTGTGTGCTATAATATATTATTCCGCTTTACTCCGGAGCGCATTCACATGGAGCAGAAAAAGGAGAAGTTCCGCTACGGGGAGGTTTTAAAAGGCGCGGTCAGGAATCGGGCGCTGATCGGAATTATGTTCGCCTCGGTGGGATCCTTGATCTTTATTACGGGCAACAGCCAGTTTGGGGGCTTTATGTACCGGGAATATTATAATGCCCCGAAAGCGCTGCAGATGGCTACGCTGGGCTGCATACCTCTTTCCTTCCTCCTGTTCCCGGTGGTGCCGAAGCTTTCCGCACGGTTTGGAAAGAGAAATTTTCTGCTGGGCGCGCTGTTTTTTAATCTGCTGATTTCCGGTTTCCTCTTTTTAGTGCCGGTTGCCAATGTGAACCTGTATATACTCCTTTATATTATCAGCAATATCGGGCAGACGACGTTTACCATGCTTGTGTGGGCCTTTGTGACGGACGCGATTGATTATAATGAGTACCGGACCGGACAGCGCAATGACGGATCTCTGTATTCTATTTATACATTTTCCCGAAAAATAGGCTCCACAGTAGCCTCCGTGGGCGTCAGCGGAATTCTTGCGGCGATTGGATTCGTATCCACCGCAGCCTCCCAGACGCCTGAGGTTGTGGCAAATATCCGCCTCCTGGGGACGGGAGTACCGCTTCTGGCCGTTGTGCTGGAGATTGTGGGAATGGGATTGATCTGGAATCTGACAAAGGCAGATTCGGAGCGGATTCAGGCGCAGCTTCAGGCGAAAAATCGGGACAAGGAGAAGAAAGACAGTGAAACGAATTGATGACCATATGCATGTAAGTTTGGATCCATCCGGACACCGGATCAATGGGCAGCTTTTAGCATCGGCGGAAGAGATGCTTCCGGTTATGGAACGATATCACACGGAACGGGCGATCCTTATGTCGTCCGGCGAGACGGACTGCCTTATGAGCAACGGGGAGCTTCGGGAGATATGCCGCCGGTATCCGGAACATTTTTCCTATATGGCGGTCTTTGACCTGGATAATCCCCAGGGCCTGGAGGAGCGGATGGCGGCGGAAAAGGAGGCCGGAGCCGTGGGAATCGGGGAATTTACGGAGAGCCTTCCCTTTGATGATGAAAAAATCTTCCGCTTTTTGGAAATTGCGCAGGCGCTTCGGCTTCCCCTCCTTTTTCATATGACCCCGAAGCTGGGCGTTTATTACGGAGTATACGATGCGGTGGGCCTTCCCCTGCTGGAAAAAGTGTTAAAAAGCTTTCCGAACCTCACGGTGATCGCCCATTCGCAGCCCTTCTGGTATGAGATGACCCCTGTCTCCTCCGCTGATCCGGAGGAGAGGAATCAATACCCGCAGGGAGAAATCCGCCAGGAAGGAAGAGTGCAGGAGCTCCTGCGCGCTTACCCCAATCTCTATGGTGATCTTTCCGCCAACAGCGGCGGGAATGCCATTATGCGGGACGACTCCTACGGCCCCAGATTTTTGGAGGAGTTTTCCGACCGCCTTTTATATGGCACTGATCTTTACTGCACAAGTCAGCAGTTCCCCTTGGGAGACTATCTGGACCGCCTTTTGGCGGAGGGGCGTCTTGCTCCGGCTGCCTATGAGCGGATTGTGCGCGGAAATGCCCTCCGCCTGCTGCTTTGATGCATAGCATTTGACCTGGCAGCCCGCGATTTTTACACGCCTGCCAGCGCCTCCTTCATGGATCGGACATATTCCCCCACATGCCGGGGCGCTTCTTTTCCGTATTTTTCCAGAAGCTTGACGATGGCGGAGCCAACGATGACTCCGTCGGCAATCCGGGCCATCTTTCCAGCCTGCTCCGGTGTGGAGATGCCGAAGCCGATGGCGCAGGGGATATCCGTGTTCCGGCGCACCACCCGGACAATGGAATCTAAATCCGTTGTGATTTCGCTGCGGGTTCCGGTGACGCCTAAGCTCGACACAATGTAGAGGAAGCCTTCCGCCTCCTTTGCGATCATGGCGATGCGGTTTTCTGAGGTGGGGGCGATGAGGGAAATTAAGTCCACGCCGTACTTGCGGCAAATAGGCAGAAATTCCTCCTCCTCCTCGAAGGGAAGGTCAGGGAGAATCAGCCCGTCGATTCCCATGTCCCCGCAGGCGGAGATGAATTTTTCCGCCCCGTAGGAGAAAACTACATTGGCATAAGTCATAAATACCATTGGTATATCCACATCCCGGCGGAGTTCCCGGACAAAGGCAAAAATTTTGTCTGTGGTGACTCCGCCTTTTAATGCGCGGATATTTGCGCCCTGAATCACCGGTCCCTCCGCCGTGGGGTCGGAAAAGGGAATCCCCAGCTCGATGAGATCCGCTCCGTTTGCGGCAGCTGCCCGGACCGCCTTAGCGGTCGTTGCAAGGTCCGGGTCCCCGCAGGTGATGAAGGCGATAAATGCCTTCCCATGTTCAAATGCTTTTTCAATCTTACTCATGGATATCCTCCCCTCTGTAGCGGGCAATGGCGGCACAATCCTTGTCGCCCCTGCCGGAAATGGTAATCACAAGAATTTTGTCCTTGTCCATGGCGGGCGCCAGCTTTCGGGCGTAGGCTACGGCATGGGCAGACTCAATGGCCGGGATAATCCCTTCCGTCCTCGCCAGGTACTCAAAGGCGTCCACCGCCTCCTCGTCCGTGACCGGGACATACTCTGCCCGCCCGATATCGTGGAGGTAGGCGTGCTCCGGCCCAATGCCCGGATAATCAAGGCCTGCGGAGATGGAGTAGACCGGGGCAATCTGGCCGTATGCATCCTGGCAGAAATAGGATTTCATGCCGTGGAAAATGCCAAGCCTTCCGGTGTTCACCGTGGCCGCAGTCTCGAAGGTATCGATGCCCCTGCCTGCGGCCTCACAGCCGATGAGGCGCACCCCCGCATCCTCAATAAAGTGGTAGAAGCTCCCGATGGCATTGGAGCCGCCGCCCACACAGGCCACGACCGCGTCGGGAAGCCTTCCCTCTTTCTCAAAAAGCTGCGCCTTGATTTCCCTGGAAATTACCGCCTGAAAATCCCGGACAATAGTGGGGAATGGGTGAGGGCCCATCACAGAGCCCAGGCAGTAGTGGGTGTCGCTTATCCGGGAAGTCCATTCCCGCATGGCCTCGGAGACCGCGTCCTTTAGGGTGCCTGTCCCGGTCTTTACGGGAATAACCTGGGCGCCCAACAGGCGCATCCGGTACACATTCAGGGCCTGGCGGATAGTGTCCTCCTCGCCCATAAAGACCACGCACTCCATGCCCATGAGAGCGGCTGCGGTGGCGGAGGCCACGCCGTGCTGCCCGGCCCCGGTCTCCGCGATGAGCCGGGTTTTGCCCATTTTTTT
>CALWBS010000143.1 GCA_944376135.1 uncultured Enterocloster sp. | reverse complement strand
CCTGGATGGGCGAATTCATCGCCACCCGCTCTCCGAACTGACGCTGCATAAAATTCGAGGAGGACAGCTCCGGAATAGGCCTGCGCCTGCCGTAGAGAGTCGCCACATAGCCCTGCTCCTTGGCATGGCTCACCAGTCCGTCCAGAAAGGCCTTTACGCCGGGATATGTCTCAAAATACCGGTTGATATATTCCTTGGCCTCTTTCTGGGAGATACTCAAGCCCTCACTCAGCCCAAACGCGCTGATGCCGTAGACAATTCCGAAATTGACCGCCTTGGCGTTTCGCCGAAGCTCCGGGGTGACCTCGTTTAGCGGCACATGAAATACCTGGGCCGCTGTGGCCGCGTGGATGTCCTGGGAGGACTGATAGGCCGCAATCAGGTGCTCATCCCCCGACATATGGGTCAGACTCCGCAGCTCAATCTGGGAGTAGTCCGCATCCAAAAATACGCAGCCCTCCTTGGGCACAAATACCTTGCGGATTTCCCTTCCCAGCTCCATGCGCACCGGGATATTCTGCAGATTGGGCTCCGTGCTGCTGATCCGCCCTGTGGCCGTGATAGTCTGGTTGAATTTTCCATGGATTCTTCCGTCCTCCTGAATAAAGGCAGCCAGCCCTTCCGCATAGGTGGAATTTAATTTTGTGAGCTGACGGTAGTCCAGAATTTTCCGAATCACCGGATGATCCGGAGCCAGCTTCTCCAGCACATCCGCTGCGGTGGAATAGCCGGTCTTGGTCTTCTTCCCTCCGGGCAGCTTCATCTCCCCAAAAAGGATTTCCCCCAGCTGCTTGGGTGAATTGATATTAAATTCTTTTCCCGTATCCGCGTAAATCTCTTTCTCCAGACGGACAATCCCCTCTTTTAAGCGGGAACCATAAGCGGCCAGCTCCTCCCGTTCCACCTTCACGCCCTCTTTTTCCATGTGGTACAGGCTGTAGATCAGAGGCATCTCAATCTCCTTAAAGAGCCGCTCCATCCCCGTATTCTTCAGTTTTTCCATGAGAGGCCCCGCCGCCTTCCAGACCGAATAACCCATACAGCAGGCGCAGAGCGCTGCCTTTTCTTCCCCGCGAACCAGGGCGTCTCCCAGCTCCTCCTTGCCCAAAAGCTCCGTCCGGGAAGGAACCGTAATCCCCGCGTGTCCTCTGGCAAGCTGGTCGTAATCATACCCCTCCCCAAGAGGATCCAAAAGATATCCCGCCACCCCTGCGTCGAAGACATTCTCTTTCTCCTCAAATTCCAGCAGGTGGAGCAGGGATTTTAAATCCAAAACCCAGATAGGATTTGTCCTCTGGTTAAAAAGCGCCTCTGTTCTCTCCCGCAAAAATGCCTCGCCGAGCGCCTCGCAAATCCGGATGCAGTAAATTTCTTCCTCCCCAAGGGTCAGCGCCGCTCCTGCCAGGGCAGGCATATCCTCTCCGCTTCCGCCCGTCTGCATCTCTCCCTTTTCGTCAAAAGAAAAGGAGAGCTGTTCTGCCTTTCCCGCCTCATCTGCCTGCCTTGCCCGCTTTAAGCAGCCTATGAGCTGAAATCCCAGGGACGGGCACTTCAGAGCCTTCTTAAATATCTTTCCTGCCTCTTTTTCATCGGAAATGGTTTTAAAATAAGTCCGGAATCCCGGCCCCCCCTGCGCGTCCCGCACAGACGGGTCAAACCGGGACAAAAAGGACTTAAAGCCCAGTCTGCGGATTTCCTGGTAGGCTTCGGGGGTGTAGAGATTTTCAATCCGGGAATCCTCATAGCGAAACTCTATGGGACAGTCCGTGCAGATGGCTGCCAGCTCCTTGCTCATCTGCGCCATGTCGTAATGCTCTTCCAGCGCCTTTTTCGCTCGAGGAGGCTTAATCTCCTCCCGATGGGCATACGCATTCTCGATGCTTCCATAGACCGCGATGATGGCAGTGGCCGTCTTTTCCCCAATGGAGGGCACACCCGGGATATTGTCAGAAGCGTCGCCCATCAGGGCTTTCACGTCGATGAATTCCTTGGGAGTGACCTGGTACTGATTTTTTACATCCTCCGGGTAATAGTCGTAAATCTCCGTGCTCCCCCGGCTGGTCTTGGGGATGCGGATTTTAATGTGCTCGTCCGCAAGCTGAAGAAGGTCCCGGTCCCCGGACACAATGGACACCTCCACCCCCGCGGCCTGGCTGCGCTTGGCCACGGTTCCCAGGATATCGTCCGCCTCATAGCCCTCCAAAGTTAAAATCGGAATCCCCATGGCGGCCAGAACCTCCTGCATCAAAGGCACCTGCTCCCTAAGCTCCTGGGGCATAGGCTTTCTCGTCCCCTTATAATCCGTATACATTTTATGCCGGAAGGTGGGGGCGGACAGATCAAATGCCACCGCCAGGTGGTCCGCCTGCTCCTCCTCCAGGATCTTGAACATAATATTGAGGAAGCCGTACACCGCATTGGTGTGGAGCCCCTCCGCATTTGTCAGGTCAGGCACTCCGTAGAAGGCCCGGTTTAAAATACTGTGTCCGTCTATCAAAACAAGCTTTTCCATTCGCTCTCCTTTTCCATTGCTCTAAGTTCGCTTTTTAAAATCCCCTCTGCCCCCAAATCCGAATCTGAATAATCAGAACCATGAGAATAGACCAGAAGCACAGGGTATTTACCGCATACCGGGCTGTCTTTAACAGGTGCAGACTGTGAATGCGCTGGCGGGATAAGGCCAGGGCCGTCTCCAAGGCCCCTTTTATATTGTAGGTTCCGGTGCCCTCGTCCAGCTGCCGTATGCCCACATCCACCGTAAAATAGATCTCCAGCTCCTCCCGGCAGTCCGGGCAGCTGTCTATGTGCTTTAAAAATTCCTCCAGCTCCTGGTCCGTGATGCTCCCGTTGATATAGGGCGTGACCAGGCGCTGCGCTTCTCTGCAGGTCATATCCGGCCCTTCTCCTTTCCTCGCCAAAAATTTTGTCCGAACTTACCATATACAAAGGGGCACACGCCCTTCGTACACTGATGGTACCATCATACAATAAATCATCTTCATTTTCAATGTAAAAAATACTTGCCAAAATCCCCTTGCTGTGATAGAATACTTATCGTTGCAGGCCGGCGTGTCGGAATGGCAGACGAGGCAGACTCAAAATCTGTTGTGGGCAACCACGTGCGGGTTCAAGTCCCGCTGCCGGCATTTAAAATTTGTATTTTATGTAGTTTTTAGGGCATCATAACTGATGCCCTATTTTTTCCCGTTTTCTGCCTTGCCAAAATTCCACAATGCACAGCTTCTTCCGCGTCATACAATTCCCTAACTTCAGAAAAACCGTTTGATCTTAGAAACAGTCTAAAATATATATGGACTCTGTCTTGATCCCGAAAACTGCCTGCCCTCAGCGGCCAAGAGGACACACAGTCCCTCTCTCCCGCTGCCTCCCCTCCACGTACTGCTCCACAAGGGCAGCCCTGTTTTTGCCGAGCACGCTGCTCAGTTCCCGGCGGGTCAAACGTCCTCCCAGGTACATGTCCACAATTTCCGTATTTCCCCCTCCAACTTCTGCAATTAACTCCAGGTGCGTCACCTTATATGCCCCTCCTTTCCATTTTCCTCCTGTCCCGGAACAGGAAATGCCCATCTGCATGGCGCACTCTAATACCATATGAACGGCAGAGGCGAAAAATTCCTGTTTTCTGCTTTTCTTCACGAATTTGTAAGTTTTTCTTCAAACTACGTCCACGATTTTCCTGTATGATAAGCAAAGATACATCCGTCCCCGCTTCGGATAGAGGGCGGGATGCAAAGGAGGAGAGTTTATGGATACCAGCAGAAAAATTATTATCGGTGTGATTGCAGCGGCAGTCGTGGCGGGCGGAGCCGCCATCGGCCTGATTTTGAGCCGTTCGCCGGAGACCGCGGACATTTCCACCATACATACGGAGGCAGCCACTGAGGCCGAGCCGGAGACTATGGCCTCTGCCGAGCCTTCTACCCAGGCCGAGGAGGTACAGCCCAGTGATGCCGGAACTTCCACCGGGGTGACCGCTTCCCTGGAAACGTACACGTCCGGTTCTGTATCCATTCAATACCCGGTAGTCGCAAATATAGAGGACGCGGAGCTTCTTGGCAAGATCAACGAGCATCTGAAGGCCAATGCGCTGTCCGTCATCGAGGCAAATGAAGTGAATGAAGAGACAGATACCCTGACCGTCAAATGCCAGGTGGTTTCTGTGGACAGCCGCCGGCTCACCGCTGTCTACACGGGAAGCCTGACTGCCGAGGGCGCTGCCCATCCAACAGAGCTGTTCTACACCAATACCCTGGACCTCTTCCAGATTGCGGACATCGGCCTGTCGGAATACGGGGATGCCCTGACCATGGCCGCTTATGTGAAGAGCGAGGATGTGAGCTTCTATGTTTTGACTTCAGACCGCCTGCCCGCTGTGAAAGAATATATCGCCACGGTGGACGAGGACACCCTGACCTCCATTTTCGAGAGCGCGGATTTCCCCCTGGGCGAGGACGGAGCCTGGCCGGAATCCTTCAGCTATGAGCGCCAGGGAACGATTTATCTGTCCATGCCGGTTCCCCATGCCCTGGGAGACTATATCATTGTCTCCTTTGTGCCCGAGACAAAGTAAGAAAAACTCCCCCTCCCATGACAAACGCCCTGTTCATGTTGCCATGACAGGGCGTTTGCGCTATAATGAGTGCAGTTATATAAAATCACACAAAGGAGCAGCTTCTATTATGGACAATGTAATGATCTTTGACCACCCGTTAATCCAGCACAAAATCTCTATCCTGCGCGATAAATCCACGGGAACCAATGAGTTCCGCGCCCTCACCGAGGAAATTGCCATGCTCATGGGCTACGAGGCCCTGCGCGATCTCCCTCTGGAAGATGTAGAGGTAGAGACCCCTATCGAGACATGCATGACTCCCATGATCGCCGGCCGCAAGCTGGCGGTGGTGCCCATCCTCCGGGCAGGCTTAGGAATGGTCAGCGGAATCCTGGCCCTGGTTCCCAGCGCAAAAGTGGGCCATATCGGCCTCTACCGGGATGAGGTGACCCATGAACCCCACGAGTATTACTGCAAGCTTCCAAGCCCCATTGAAGAGCGGACCATCATCGTGACCGATCCCATGCTGGCCACAGGCGGCTCCGCTGTCACCGCTGTGGACTTTATCAAGCAGCACGGCGGAAGAAAGATCAAGTTCATGTCCATCATCGCAGCTCCTGAGGGACTTGAGCGCCTGCATAAGGCCCATCCGGATGTACAGATTTATGTGGGACACCTGGATCGGTGCCTCAACGAGAACGCCTATATCTGCCCCGGCCTCGGGGATGCAGGCGACCGGATTTTTGGGACGAAGTAAAAAGAGACTCCCAGAAGCTCCCCTGCGGGTGCGTCAAAAATGCGGCGGAAACCTTCCTGGCTCCGCCGCATTTTCCTGTTCATCTGCTGTGACCGTTCTCAATCCGGCCGCCCCAAGTATTTCTCCAGAGTCCGTCGCACCGCCCCGGGCCCGGCCAGTTCTTCCCGCAGCATCTCTTCAATCCGCTCGCCGATTCCCGCCTCGTAGAGATTGATCCGGAAAATATGGGCATCCGACAAAATACCCTTCGCTTTCTCTCCCAGGCTTTCCGGTTTTCCAAGGATCACCCCGGAGAGTTTCTCCTTAAGGGCAGGGAGCGCAGGATCCGGCGCCAGCTCCATGGGCCTTCCCTCATCATCCGTCCCCACAAGATACCGCAGCCATCCCGCAATGGCCAGCGGGATGCCC
>CALWBS010000142.1 GCA_944376135.1 uncultured Enterocloster sp. | reverse complement strand
CCTTATATTTCTATAAGTTTGCCAATTTCAATCCCCATTATATAGTTCTGCTTAAAAATTGTCAATTATATTATTGGATCCCCAGGCGCCGATTGACAAAATGAAAAATATGTCGCAATATAGTTATTAGTGATAAATAAATCAGCCGCGCAGGCTGGAATAGATCGGATGGTGAATATGGAACAGCAAAACAAGCTGCATTGGCAAAAATCCCTGTTATTGACAATGCTTCTGACCCTGCTGATTGTGGGCGGCACATTTCTTGCCGCTAAGTGGATTCGCTATGTGGAGGAGCAGGCTGCTTTTGTCCGTCTTTATGAGGAGACGAACGGACTCGCCCAGACCTTTGAGAGCCATATGAAAAGTGACCGAGAGCTGCTGGAAATTCTCTCTGTTATCATTGCGGAGTATCCGGACCCGGCGGACCCGGAGCTCTGGGAACTGCTGGACTCCTATCCTTCGGTAGGGTTTCTTTCCCGGCTGGAGCTTCTGCTTCCAGATGATACGGTGCTCACCCGCGGGGGACAGACCGTGGACTCAGGCGGTTACCTGTCCTTTAAAGAGGAGGCCGCCCAGGGCGCCCATATCACGGATCGGGTTTTAGATGTCACCGGCAGTGAGGGCCAGGTGGTACGACATTATGTGCCCGTTGTGCGGGATGGAAAGACGGTAGCTATGCTGTACGGAGTGATTCAGTTGGGAACTCTTCCGATGGAGATAGAGGCCAATCCTTACGGCAATCAGGCCGCTATCTATATCATTGACGGAGCCACCGGAGATTTTCTGATGGATACATGGCACACCGAGCTTGGAAACATCTGGGCTTTAGGGGACCGGCCTATGGCGCCGGGCTACGATAACGAGCAGCTGCAGCAGGGATTGATTGACGGAGACACAGGCTATGTGGTCTTTGTCTCCTCGACGATCGGGGAATATCTGTATTTTTATTATGAGCCCATCTCCATCAATAACTGGCGGGTGGCCCTGTCGGTGCCTGAGAACGCAGTGTTTGCCGATGCCAATAAGATCCAGAAAATCCTGAACCTGTTCTTTGTCCTTGAGGCGTTGTGCTTCGTCCTGTATTTTTTATGGATGATCCATTACGTCCGTCGGGAAACCGGCGAGAAGCAGCGGCAGCTGGAAGTGATCCGCTACATATCCGATATAGAAAAACTGCTGTTTAACGCCCACGAAAAGCGTGAAAACATAGGGCCTGCCCTGGAAAAAATCGCGCACATCCTCTCTGCCGGGCGGACGGGATTCTGGATGCCCGCACAGGGTTCCGAAGAAATTTTTTATATCTGGGATGAATCTAAAAACAAACTTATCCGAGAAGCATTTCCCGGCCAAAAAAACAGCAGCCAGTGGCTGATGACGTATTTTCAGCAGGGTCATCCGCAGTTTGAAGCATATCGTCCCGAACAATTGCAGAGTATTCTGCCTAAGGATGCTGCACGCATAGTAAACAATATGATTGCCGTCCCTGTAAAAGACTTGAATGGACACGTCTGCGCCATTTTGGCAGCCTGCAATATGCCGGCCGGCTCCCGGGTGGACCCGGCGCTTCTGTCAAGCGCAAGCTTCAGCTTCGGGATGTTCTGCCACAACATCCGGCTGTACCATTCCATGAAGGAACGGGGCGAGCTGGACATTCTGACGGGCCTCCTCAACCGCAATCGGTATGAGCAGGACCGAGAAACACTTCCCAAGCTTTTCCATACGTCTCTGGCCTGCGTCTATATAGATGCCAACGGACTGCATGAGCTGAACAATACCCTTGGACACGAGGCGGGGGACCGGATGCTTAAGACTGTGGCGGAGCATCTGCGGGGTACATTTGGCTCTCCGTACACCTATCGCATCGGCGGCGACGAGTTTCTTATTTTCGCTGTAGATCAGGAGAAGGACACGGTAGAGCGTATGGGGCGGAAGTTAGAGAGTTCCCTTGCCGGCGAACACATCTACGTCTCTCTGGGCATCCAGTGGGAGGCTCAGATTGATTCTATGGACCATCTGGTCAAGGCGGCTGAGCAGAAAATGTACGCGGCCAAACGGGCGTATTATGAAAATGAAAAGAACGACCGCAGACGAAGGGACTGAATCGTCATGATTCAGCCCCTGCTTAACAGCAGCTGATATAACCGGCGTCCCTTTTCTCATTTTCATTCATCGAACATGCTTCTTCCCTCTGTGGGGATTTGCACCGTAAACATGGTGCCGCGGCCCATCCCGCTGTCCACAGCAATTACAGGTGTTGCGCTTTACAATCCCATGCAATTCCATATATAATGAAAGCAGGATCGATTTTATAAAACGCAAGGAGGTATTCCCTATGTACATAACATGCTTGGATTTGGAAGGCGTACTGGTGCCTGAGATCTGGATCGCTTTTGCCAAAGCCAGCCATATTCCGGAGCTGACCGGGACCACCCGGGACGAGCCGGATTACGACAAACTGATGAACTGGCGGCTCGGCATTTTGAAGGAGCACGGGATGGGACTAAAAGAGATTCAGGAAACCATCGCAGGAATTGAGCCGCTGCCCGGTGCCAGGGAGTTTCTGGACGAGCTGCGCACCTTTACCCAGGTCATTATCATCAGCGACACTTTCACGGAATTTGCAGCCCCGCTGATGAAAAAGCTGGGCTGGCCCACCCTTTTCTGCAATTCCCTTGTAGTCGCCCCGAACGGAGAAATCACCGGCTTTAAAATGCGCACAGAAAACTCCAAGCTCTCCACAGTCCGGGCACTCCAGTCCATCGGCTTTGAGACCATTGCCGCCGGGGACAGCTATAACGACCTGGCCATGATCCAGGCTGGGAAGTCCGGCTTCCTCTTTCGGACCACAGAACAGATTAAAAAAGATTATCCCCAGATTCCCGCTTTTGAGACGTATGAGGAGCTGATGCAGGGGATTCGGGGGGCGATGGGGATATAACCGGACCAAAAAGAAAGAGACAATCCCGTGCAGATGCAGGGCCTATGGAAAACCTGCATTTTACGAGACTGTCTCCTTCTTTTTTGCGCTCATCCGACGGCTTTTAAAGCCAGGCGCACGGCTCCCAGGACTCCCGCTTGGTTTCCCAGTGCAGCTTGACAAAGTGTGGGGGCGGGAAATCCGGGCGATATCCGGGCCGCCAGGCGTTCTTTGATCTGTCCAATTACATAAGGCTGGGCCATCACCCCGCCCCCCAGAACTATACAGGAGGGATTAAATACATGGACCAGCGTCACCAGGCCGCAGACAACTTCATCAATCCATCCGTCAATCACTGCACGTATCTGCGGACGCGCAAACGCGGAAAACACCGCACGGCCGTCCGTAAATCCCTCGTCCACCTTTCGGGCCCGAGCAATAAGGCCGGTAGCCGACGCATATTTTTCATAACAGCCGCTGAACTCTTCTCCGGGGCGAATGTCCTCAGGGTGAACAACAATTCCGCCAAAACTGCCGGCTGAGAAGCTGCTTCCCCGGTAGATTTCTCCGCCCATGACAATCGCTCCGCCAACCCCTGTTCCGTAAGTCAGGCACAAAAAATCTTTCATCCCGCGGGCAGCTCCCAGCCATCCCTCCCCTACGGCCGCCGCATTTACATCATTCTCTACAGCAGCGAAAACCCCAAGGGATTTTTCTAGTATTTCTTTGACCGGCGTACCCGTATATCCGGGAATATTGTTATTTGCATAGAAGATGCTTCCCGTCTCAT
>CALWBS010000141.1 GCA_944376135.1 uncultured Enterocloster sp. | reverse complement strand
CGTCTCGATGATCTCCTGCGTGTCCTGGGTGTCCAGGCAGATGGGGAAGGCGTTGACTCCGCCGAATTCCTTAAACAGCACGGCCTTTCCCTCCATCACGGGCATGGCAGCCAGGGGCCCGATGTTTCCAAGGCCTAAGACGGCGCTGCCGTCAGAGACAACAGCGATGGTGTTGGACTTTATCGTGTAGCGGTAAGCGGCTTCCGGGTCTTTGGCGATCACCTTGCAGGGCTCGGCAACGCCCGGGGTGTAGGCCAGCGCCAGGTCCTCGCGGGAGGCCACCCGCACTTTGGATGTGGTTTCCAGTTTTCCGCCCCACTCCTCGTGGAGCTTTAATGCTTTTTCATTGGTTGTCATGGATGTTTCCTTCCCTTCACAGATTTACATTTATCATAGCAATTTTGACCTTTTAAATCAAGACAAAATGTGATATTATGATTCTAAATGGCAGCGGTCCGGACGACGGGACTGCTGCCGGAAGCAACATAGGAAAGCTATAGGTGGTACGTATGAGGGAACGGATTAACCGTCTGGCCAGGGGGATTGTGGAGAACAGTGTCCCTGAGCTGGTGATAAAACCCGAACGGGTGGAGGCCGTGATTTCCGCAGGACAGGTTATCCGGGGAGAGATCGGGGTGTCCAGCGGCAATAATCTGCATATAAAGGGTTTGGCCTATTCGGACGATGAGCGGGTAAAGGTGGTGACGGGCGCCTTCGGCGGTCTGCGCAACCGCATCACATATGAGGTGAATACGCGCTATTCGGAGAGCGGGGATGAAATCAAGGGATCTTTTTACCTGGTAACCAATGGAGGTGAGAGGGAGATTCCTTATTCTTTGCGCATTCAGACGGGAAATTCGGATGAGAATCTGGGGAGCTTAAAGACGGCCAGGGATTTTGCAAATTTGGCAAAGCGGGATCCGGAGAAGGCGCTGCGGATGTTTGAGTACCAGGATTTTACTCAGGCGCCGTTTATGCAGGATGCCAGGACGCGGGCCATCTATGAGGGACTAAAAGGGAGGAGCGGAAGGCGCAGCCTTCTGGAGGAATTTTTGGTGGCCCTCCATGTGAAGGAAGCGGTTCATCTGACGGTGGACAGCCGGGACCGCACTTTTGAAAATGTAGACGGCCCTGTGACGGACCAGATTGATATACGGGTAAGCGGCTGGGGGCATGTGGAGGCGGATGTCAGGACGGATGCGCCGTTTGTGCGGATTTCAGCCTCCCATGTGACGGAACGGGATTTTGACGGCGGCCGCTGCCGCATATCCTATCAGATTCAGCCGGAATTGCTCCACAGGGGGAAAAATTTCGGGCAGATCACCATCCGAACCCTGGGGGAAACCTTTTCTGTCCGGGTGGAGGCCGAGAAGGCCCGGGCAGCGGACGCCAGGAGCCGGAGCATCCAGGGGGAGGAGCAGGCGGACAGAGGCCGTCTGGGGCGTTATCTGTCCCTGCGCCTGGATTATGAGACCGGAGCCGGGGAAAAGGCCCTCCTGCTGAATCAGATGATGCAGGAAACCGAGGCCATCCGTGCGGATTATCCCGGAGATATGCGGATTCGGCTCGCCCAGGCTGAGCTTCTGCTCTTAAACGGCCGCAGGGAGAACGGAGCCATGGTCCTGGAGGAGGCCAGGGAGCCGGTTCTGCGGCATAGAGAGAGCCGGGTGGAGGAATACTGCTATTACGAGTATTTAAGGCTTCTGGTGCAGCCGGACAGGAGCGGGCAGGAGTCTCTCATCCGGTATATAAAGAAGCTCCTCTGGGAGGACGGGCGCGGGGGGGCATGGCTGTTTCTGCTCCTCATGAAAATTGATGAGGCCATGGCTCAGAACCCGCTGGAGCTGTACCGCTCTCTGGAGGGGCTGTATCAGAGCGGCAGCAGCAGTCCTTTTGTCTATGGGGCGGCCTGCCGTCTGGTGGAGGAAAATCCGGGCCTCCTTGTGAAAATGGGGGATTTTGAGCTGCAGTTTCTGCATCTGGGAGCCCGTCGGGGGATGCTTTCCCGGGAGACAGCACGACGTGCGGCGGACCTCCTTTTGGGGCTGCGCCATTACAGACGCCTGGCGGTGCGGCTTGCCATGATGCTGTACCAGGCCTATCCGGAGATGGAGCTTTTGGAAGCGGTGTGCAGCCTGTTAATCAAGGGGGACAAGAGAGGCCAGGAGGCATTTGCCTGGTATGAAAAGGCTCTAAGCTGCAGAGTAAACCTGACCCGCCTGTATGAGTATTTTCTCTATTCCCTGCCGGAGGATTACGGACATCTGCTTCCCAAGGAAGTGCTTCTGTATTTTTCCTATGACAAGGACTTGGACAGCCGGAGCCGGGCGGTGCTCTATCAGAACATTCTCCGGTACATGAATCCATCGTCAGAGCTCTACGGCGCTTATCTGCGGGAGATGGAGGCGTTCGCCATGGAACAGCTGTTTTGCTCGCGGATTGACAGCCGGTTGGCGGTGATTTATGAGCATGTGATTTATAAAGATATGATTGACGCCCGCGTGGCCAAGGTGCTCCCGGGTATCTTAAAGGCCAGCCGGGTCACCTGCGAGGACCCGCGGATGCGCTATGTGATTGTCCGGGGGGAGGAACTTATGGAGGAGACAGCCTGTCCCTTGGAAAACGGTGTCGCCTATGTGCCCATCTTTTTTGATCACCCGATCTTTTTCTTTCAGGACGCGTACGGAAACCGCTTCTTGGATGTGAAGCACCGGCGGATTCCGGTGATGGATAAGCCGGAGCTCCTTGCGCAGTGCGCAAAGGTGCTGCCGGATCATCCTATGCTGAAGCTGGGGCGGTGTCTGGATATCTTAAAAAATGGAATCAAAACCGGGGAGGAGGCAGGGCTTTTGGAAGAGACCATGGCCCATATGAAGCTCAACCCCGTGTTTGAGCGGCAGATTCGGACGGCGGTGACAAACTTTTACTGCGAGGCAGCGCGTTCCCAGGAAGGGGCGGGAGCCTTTACCTGCACGTATCTGATTCAGATGGATAAAAAGCCGCTGGGAGAGCGGCAGAGACAGCAGATTTGCGAGACGCTGATCGACCAGAATTATATGCGGGAGGCATATGAGATGGTGCGGGAGTACGGAAGCCAGTACATTCCTCCGGATAAGCTGATGAAGCTGTGTGCCAGAACCATTCTTCAGCAGCTGTTTGATCAGGATCCCCTGCTTCTTGTGCTGTCCTGGCGGGCGTTTCGGGCAGGTTCTTTTGACGGGGTGATGCTGGACTATCTGTGCGAGCATTTTAATGGGACGGTGTCCCAGATGTATGAGGTTTTGATTCAGGGAGTGGGGGCCCGGGTGGAAACCTACGACCTGGAGGAACGGCTTTTGTGCCAGATGCTTTTTACGGGCTGCTGCGAGCAGATGGATTCGGTATTTGACCTCTACATGAGCAGAAAGCAGACCCGTGAGAGCGTGGTGAAGGCGTATTTTACCCAGAAGAGCATCCGGTATTTCCTGGAAGGGGAGAAGGCGGACCCGCGGGTGTTCTCCTACCTGAAAAAGGCTATGCTGGGGGCTGGGGACCGGGAACGGATGCCGACCATTTATCTGCTGGCCCTGACCCGGTATTTCTCTGAGAGGGAGGAGCTGGACGAGGAGGAGAAGGGGCTGTGCAGGTCCATGACCGCGGTGCTTCTGCGGGAGGGGCTTGTGTTCCCCTATACAAGGGATTTGTCCCGCCATATTCCCATACC
>CALWBS010000140.1 GCA_944376135.1 uncultured Enterocloster sp. | reverse complement strand
CTCTTCCGCGAACGAAGCCTTTGTTTTCCAATTCTTCTTCAATCGACCACATCGTTATGCCCTCCTTTCTTTTTGATCGTGGAGACGTTTCGTGATATGCCCCTGCATTTCCCTGTATCTGCTGGTGCCGGCCACCGTGCTCAATGTATGTCATAGAGCCGCAGGGGATAGAGTGTGTTTGAAAATTCATTCCCGCCATCTGTACGCCCCACTTCGCGGTATCTTAGGGCCGAATTCAGTCAGCGCAGCCCACTGCGCCTCCTTCATTCGGCCCTAAGCTTCCACAAAGTGGAACGCACATCTGGCAGAAAGCAATTTTCAAACACACTCTGCTCCACTTCTCCTGTCCCCAGTATAGCACAAGCGTGACTACAGGTGCAAGGAGCTGGCCGCTGTGGATGCGCTTGGCATAGGCAGGATTTCTGGTCAGGGAATTTTGGCTTATGAAGCTCTTGATTGCTCTTCATAGGAGGCATACTCATATCCCATGACTCGCTCCGGCATCGTATTATTCACAGCTTCCTGATTTTCTACCTGATAGATAATTCGAAAAATTCCCAGGTTTTTGTCCGCTTTGCGGATGTCCCGGAAGCCCTGGCGGAGGGAACCGTCCACATTTTTAGTAAAAGCTTCGGTGGGGAGTGATACCAAATTGTCTTCCAAAAGAATTTTTCGGCCATGAAACAGAAGATTATTAAAGATGTCGGCAAATACATCATTGAGAGATTCCAATTGTTTTTCCGATATGTCTTTTTGCATAGAACACCGCCTTTTGTGAATTGCTGTTTGAACAGATGATATAGAAGAAAATTTTGATTCAATGGGACAAAATGAATTTGAAAGAAATGGAGGAAAGTCTCCTAAAAAATGGTAAATTTATCATACATAAGGGAGAGGGAAAAGTCAAGAAAAATGTACGCTGGAAAAAGCAGGCAGTCTATTGTATAATGTAACGTAACAGTTCAGAACGGCGGGAAAACAGGGGCGAAAGCATGCGTTAAGCTTGCTTATAAGCATGCTTTCGCCCCTGTTTTCACATCGGATGGACATCCCAGCTTTTGTCCGGCCTTTGGCCGGGCAAGAAGACTAGGTGCCCTTTGGGGCATGCACCGTTTTGAACAGACAAGATACGTAATTGTTCAGGCCCGGCAGTAAAATCCGCCTGCCGGGCCCAAAATCTTAGTTCGTGTGTTTTTCCCGGCTTCACTCCGCCCGCGCCTTATCAATTGCCGTATTGATGGCCCCGAGAAGGGCCTGGGAGGTGTAGCGGGAGGTGCTGGGGTAGGAGAGGTTCTCTGTGGACTGGGTGTTCACGATCTGGCTGGCCAGATTCTCCAAGGTGGGCTGCATCAGAGGGTACATGGTGGTCACGGCCTCGCTTAAAGGAACCAGAGCGATGGAATTAATTCGATTGCTGTCCACAGTCACTTCTACATTGACCGTCTCGCTTCCAAGATTCAGGGCTGCACTGTACACCCCCGGTATGTAGAGGGAGGGATCGGCTTCGGCGGAGGCTGGCTTGCTTCCCGGCCGGAACATGATAAAGCACAGGGCGATGAGAAAGATGGCCAGCCCAAGAAAGATGGCAGTGTAGATGATCTCTTTCATGCGAAGGACCACGATTTTTGTTTTAGAGCTCATGGTAAAAGACCTCAGGGGATAGTTTGTTAAAGCTTATGAAAGCCTGCCTGGAAATATGAGCGGTTTTGCGGGAAATGTCCGGGCGGAATGATCAGGAGGAAAATATGGCACTGCAGTTTGTTGTAGGAGGGGCGGGATCAGGAAAGACCCGCTGTCTGTATGAAATGGCAATTGAAGAATCCATGAAGCACCCGGAGCTTTCCTATCTATTTGTGGTGCCGGAGCAGTATACCATGCAGACCCAGCGGGAAATCATACGGCTCCATCCCCGGCATGGGGTTATGAATATCGATATACTGAGCTTTAAGCGTCTGGCTTACCGGGTATTCGAGGATCTGGGAGTCCGGGTACCCGTGGTTTTGGACGATACGGGAAAATCCATGATCCTGCGGAAGGCGGCAGGCCGCAGAAGGAGGGAACTCGCTTTTTACGGCGGACACCTGGACCAGGCAGGGTTTATCAATCAGATGAAGTCCCAGATATCGGAGCTCTATCAGTATGGCCTGGGGCCGGATGATCTGGCCCAGGTACGGGAGGCCTCGGACCGGCGGCTTCTGGGAGAGAAGCTTAAAGATCTGGAGATTCTTTACCGGGAATTTAAAGAGTATATCAGGACCCGGTGCATTACGGCAGAGGAGATTCTGGATATCCTGTGCCGTGAGCTTCCGCGGTGGGGAAAACTCCGGGACAGCGTGATTTTTATGGATGGATTTACGGGCCTGACTCCGGTGCAGTACCGCCTGGCACGGATCATGATCGGCGGCGCCCGGGATGTGGTCTGCACGCTGACCGTGGATTTGAAGGAGGAGCTGTACCGGGAGTGCGGGATCCAGCATCTGTTTTATATGAGCCGCCATACGGCCTGCCGCCTGAGGGACATGGCAAAGGAGCAGGGGGTGGAGAAAAAGGAGGACATCCGCTGCGGAAAGCGTCCGGCCTGGCGGTTTACGGAGTGCCCGGAACTGGATTTTCTGGAGCAGAATCTGTACCGCTACCGGAGCGGGACGTGGCAGGGGCCTGCTGAGGCCGTGCAGATGTACGAGGGCAAGAATCCGGCGGAGGAAATTTCCTTTGTCTGCGGCCAGATCCGCCGTATGGTCCAGGAGGAGGGCATGCGCTTTCGGGATGCGGCTGTGGTGACCGGGGATTTATCCTCCTATAAAGGAGAAATTGCCCATCAGTTCGGGGAAAAGGAGATCCCCTATTTCCTGGATGATAAGAAGAGTATTCTGGAAAATCCTATGGTGGAGCTCATCCGCGCGGCCCTGGATACCGTGCGGGATTTTTCGTACGAGAGTGTGTTCCGGTATCTGAAAACCGGGCTGGTGTATGAGCGCGGCAGCGCGCCGGAAGAGGGAGCGCAGGAGAGCAGCGCCCAGGAAGCGCCCGTCTACACCTGGGCTTATGTGGAAGAGATGACGGACCGCCTGGAAAATTATGTGCGGGCCCTGGGAATCCGGGGATGGAAGCAGTGGGAACAGCCTTGGGAGCGGCGCTTTCGGGGGGCGGAGCGCTTCAATCTGG
>CALWBS010000139.1 GCA_944376135.1 uncultured Enterocloster sp. | reverse complement strand
GCGCCTTGCGGATCCGGCGCACATTCAGCTGATGGGCATTCTGGAAAAGGGTGACGTCCGCCTCCACATACACATAATCCATGGCCTCAAACTCGCCCACTCCCGGGGAGTGCAGATCCCAGATCTTTGCGTCGATGGTGCCCGTCTTGTCCTGCAGCACCACATTCCCATACTCCTTGCCGCTCTTCGTCAGGGCGATCTGCTTGCTCTTGCACAGATACACATCCCCTGTATGCATGCCTTCCCTGAAGCTCTCGATATATTTCATTTTTCGTCTTTCCTCTGCTTTCTAAAAATCTCCTACAATAACGCAGCCAGGCACTTTGCTACCTGGCTCCGATTGTTACATTAAACTCAATTTCCTTGTATTCGTCTCTTCCGTTATTTCTCTGAACAGCCACCTTGATCTGATCCCCCGCGCGGAACTTTTCCACCTGGTTCTGAAAGTCCTTCATATTTCCGACTTCCTGACCATTCATCCAGGTAATCACATCCCCCGGCTGGATGCCTGCGTTGTAGGCCGGACCGTCCCCTACTGCCTCCGTCACGTAGACGCCCTTCGGCATGCCGCTCTCCTCCATGGCCTGGCTCACGTCCTGACCCTTGATTCCGAAATAAGGCGGCATAACCCCGTTGCTCAAAAGCTCCAGGATTCCCTTGTAATCCGATATGGCCACCACGGTAGCCATACTGCCGCTTCCCTCCGCATATTTATCCGTAACCCAGCCGATGAGCTCTCCGGAAGTATTCACTAAAAATGTCCCTGCCTGGGCGTCAAACGCCGTGCTGGCATAGAAAACCCGGGCGGTTCCGTCCACCGTCTGCACGTTGCGGATCACATAGGAAATAACTCCATAGTCGCTGGAATGGGCGATCCCTGCCGGCGCGCCCACAGCCGCCACCACATCCCCCTGCTTAACCCCGTAGGAGTTGCCCAGGACAATGGTCTGCACCTCTTCAAATGCTTGGCTGTCCATCTGCGTTCCATCCACGCTGACCACCGCCATGCCCATGATCGAATCCCTCTGCTTCACGGTGCCTTCCATCACAGTACCATCGGAAAATGCTACCTCGATGGAATCCGCCGCTTCCACCGCAGCCTCAGGCGTCAAAATCAGAATTTCCCCGCCCGACTTTGCAATCACGGCCCCGGAAAATTGTCCTGTAGTCTCAATGGGATTGTCAAACCAGTCCCTCTCCCTCTGGATGGAGTGAACCACCGCCATACTGGCATCCGCCTCAGATGCCAATGTCCTCAGATGACCGTAGAGCTTATTCAAATCCTCAATAGAGTACGGATACTTGTTCAGCTCCGCGCGCACCATTTCTTCCATGGGTTCTGTCTCCGAGGGGGATTCCGGCAGCGCTGTGGTCTCCGGCGGCACAGCCGTGCTTTCCGGTTCATCCCTGGGGATCGTCACCTGGGCGCTCTCGCTGGGAGAAGTCTGACCCAAAAATCTTCCGGCCACCGGTGCGGTCACCGCAAAGCAGACCGCAGCCACTACTCCAAACAGAGCCGCGCAAAAGGCTGTCAGCACAATTTTTCTGGCAATCTGCCGCCTTGTCACAGGCGGACGGACAATCTTCTCATTGATAAAAGGACGCGGTTGATCCCGGTCCGGCTCCCGCTGCTTCGCATCTTCCGGTCTGTCAGCATTTCTATCCGCCATCGCCGCTCCTCCTCTCGAAGAATCTCAACCTCTATTATACGTTCCTTCCCTTTATTATGCAAGATTTTTCGCAGAAACGCGCTTTGCAAACAGCAGTTCAGACCACTGAACGATTACTTTTCAAACACGCTCTAGCGTCCGCCGCCAATCTGTGGTAAAATGGGCACGTATTATGAAAGTAAAGGGCTGCGTTATATGAATCAAAAAGCATTAAAAACTTTGGAATATACAAAAATCATTGCCCAGCTGGAGGAATTGGCTGCCTCCGAGCCGGGCAAAAAGCGCTGCCGGGAGCTTACTCCCTCCACAAACCTGGAAGAAATCCGCACCTGGCAGGCACATACTACGGACGCGGTGTCCCGAATCCGCATGAAGGGCTCCTTATCCTTCGCAGGGACAAAGGATGTAGGGGACTCCCTCAAGCGCCTGGACATCGGAAGTTCCTTAAATATCCCGGAGCTCCTATCTTTAAGCTCCCTCCTCACTGCGGCCGCCCGGGCCAAGGCCTATGGCCGCCACGAATCCGACGAGGAGGAGTTTGACTCTCTGGAGCCGTTTTTTGCCGGTTTAGAGCCATTAACGCCTTTAAATAATGAGATTAAGCGCTGCATTCTCTCCGAGGATGAGGTTGCGGACGAGGCCAGCCCCGGCCTCTCCCATGTGCGCCGCTCTATGAAAAACATCGCGTCCCGGATTCACTCTCAGATGAATGCGCTGTTAAACGCCAACCGCTCCTATCTTCAGGACGGCGTGATTACCATGCGGGACGGGCGATACTGTCTGCCGGTAAAAGCAGAGTATAAAAACCAGGTGGCCGGAATGGTGCACGACCAGTCCTCCACGGGCTCTACCCTGTTTATCGAACCCATGGCTATTGTCCGCCTGAACAATGAGCTGCGGGAACTGGAAATCGAGGAGCAGAAGGAAATTCAGGCGGTTCTGGCCGCACTCAGTGACCAGGCCGCTCCCCATATCGAGGAGATCCGCACCGATATGGAGCTCCTCGGCGAACTCGACTTTATCTTTGCCAAGGCAGGGCTTTCCCGCCGCTATCGCTGCAGCGCCCCGGTGTTCAATAATAAAGGCTATATCCACATCAAGGATGGCCGTCACCCCCTGCTGGATCCCAAAACCGTTGTGCCTATCAACATCTGGCTGGGAAAGGACTTTGACCTCTTAATCGTCACAGGTCCCAATACCGGAGGCAAGACCGTATCCTTAAAGACCGTGGGACTTTTTACCCTCATGGGGCAGGCAGGACTTCACATTCCGGCCTGGGAGGGCTCGGAATTAGCCGTATTTGATGAGGTGTTTGCGGATATCGGCGATGAACAGAGCATCGAGCAGAGCCTGTCCACCTTCTCCGCCCACATGACGAATATCGTGCGGATTCTGGGGCAGGCGGACGCCCGCTCCCTCTGCCTCTTTGACGAGCTGGGGGCTGGAACCGATCCCACGGAGGGCGCGGCCCTGGCCATCGCCATTCTGTCATTCCTTCACAACATGAAGTGCCGCACCATGGCGACCACCCACTACAGCGAACTCAAGGTATTCGCCTTAACTACCCCCGGAGTGGAAAACGCCAGCTGCGAGTTCAGCGTGGAGACCCTGCGGCCCACCTACCGCCTGCTCATCGGCATTCCCGGAAAGAGCAATGCCTTTGCCATTTCCCAGAAGCTGGGGCTCCCGGACTATATCATCGAGGACGCCAAGAGCCATCTGAAGGCCAAGGACGAATCTTTTGAGGATCTTTTGGCAAGTCTGGAGGCCAGCCGGCTGACTATTGAAAAGGAGCAGGAGGAAATCAAAGCCTACAAAGAAGAGATTTCCAAGCTCAAAGCCCGCTTGACTCAGAAAGAGGAACGCCTCAAAGAGCGCCAGGACAAAATGATGAAAAATGCCGCCGAGGAGGCCCAAAAGATTCTGCGGGAGGCAAAAGAAACTGCGGATCAGACCATCCGCCAGATTAATAAGCTGGGCTCTTCCGCCGGGTACAATAAGGAGCTGGAAGCCCAGCGGGCCAAGCTGCGCGATCAGCTGAAAAAAACCGACGACAAGCTGGCCATAAAGGCCAAGGGCCCCAGCCAGCCCATTTCTCCCAAAAAGATAAAAATCGGCGATGGGGTAAAAGTGCTCTCCCTTGGACTGAAAGGGACGGTGAGCTCCCTTCCCAACGCTAAGGGCGACCTCTTCGTGCAGATGGGCATTCTCCGCTCCCAGGTTAATATCCGGGATCTGGAGCTTTTAAAAGAAGACGATATCAGTGCCACCTTAGGGGACGGCAGCAAGAGCATCTGGACCCAGGCCAAGGGAAAAGGCACCGGAAGCGGACAGATCAAAATGTCCAAATCCTTCTCCGTATCCCCGGAGGTCAATCTCATCGGTATGACTGTGGATGAGGCCATGCCTGTGATGGAAAAATATCTGGACGACGCCTATCTGGCCCACATGCCCAGCGTGCGGGTTGTCCATGGCCGGGGTACCGGCGCCCTGAAAAATGCGGTGCACAAACGGCTGCGCCAGCTCAAATATGTCAAAGAATTCCGTCTTGGAGAATTTGGCGAGGGCGATACCGGCGTGACGATCGTAACCTTTAAATAATCGCGGCAGACAGCCCCCAGCAGGGCGGCAAAAGAATGGAGGACTTACACCAATGGCAGAAAAACAGCGGATTCTTATTGTAGACGATGACGCCAATATCGCAGAATTAATTTCCCTATATCTGATGAAAGAGTGCTATGAGACTATGATTGTGGGGGACGGCGAGGAGGCGCTCCGGGTTTTCCCCGAGTTTAAGCCCAATCTGGTTCTCCTGGACCTGATGCTCCCAGGCATAGACGGCTACCAGGTCTGCCGGGAGCTTCGCGCCGCCTCCCAGGTTCCCATTATCATGCTCTCCGCAAAGGGAGAGATCTTCGACAAGGTGCTGGGGCTGGAATTGGGCGCGGATGACTACATGATTAAGCCCTTTGATTCCAAGGAGCTGGTGGCCCGTGTCAAGGCTGTCCTGCGCCGCTATCAGGCCGCTGCACCTGCGGCGCCGGATACCAAGGGCCAGCAGGGCGAATTCGTGGAGTACCCTGATTTGGTAGTGAATCTGACCAATTACTCGGTTCTCTATAAAGGCCACTCCGTGGACATGCCCCCCAAGGAATTGGAACTCCTCTATTTTTTGGCCTCCTCCCCCAACCAGGTCTTTACCAGGGAGCAGCTTCTGGATCATATCTGGGGTTATGAGTACATCGGCGATACCCGCACCGTAGATGTACATATTAAACGTCTTCGGGAAAAGATCAAGGACAACGCGAGCTGGGCCATCACCACAGTCTGGGGAATCGGCTACAAGTTCGAAGTAAAGAGGTAAACAGATGACCCGCTCTCTCTATTCAAAATTCATCCTGGGATACCTGATTTTCGGTCTCCTGGGATTTCTCACAATTGCCACATTTTCCTCCCGGATGGTCCGGGAACACCTGGTCCAGGAGCGGGCGGACGCCCTCTACGACGAGGCCCACATGATTGCGGCCTCCTACAGCAACATGTACCAGGGCGAGCGCCAGGACGCGGCGGCTGTCTCCTCCCAAATCCGCATTCTCGCCCAGTATCTGCGGGCGGAAATCTGGATTGTCAACCGCCAGGGAACCATTGTCATGGATAGTCTGGGCGGAAGCCGGGTTCAGTCCCGGGTAGAAGAGTTTGATCCCACCGCACTGGGAAACCGCTCCTATTCCATTGGAAATTACTATGGATTCTTTGACGGAAATGTGCTGAGCGTATCCGCTCCTATCACCGGCAACTATAACACGTACGGCTATGTGCTCATTCACATGCCCATGAGCCAGATTTCCAGCTCCCAGACCAGCATCCTGAATACACTCTATATCACGGCGGCCATGCTGTTCGGCTTATCCCTCATCATCCTTCTGGTCTTCACAAAAACCGTTTATCTTCCCCTGCGAAAGATAAATGAGGGCGCCAACGAGTATGCGGCCGGAAACTTGGACTACCGGATTGATGTACCCACCCACGACGAGATGGGATACCTGGCTGCCACATTAAATTATATGTCCGATGAGCTGGGCAAAATGGAAGAGTACCAGAAAAATTTCATCGCCAACGTGTCCCATGATTTCCGTTCTCCCCTGACTTCCATCAAGGGGTATCTGGAGGCCATCCTGGACGGCACGATTCCGCCGGAGATGTATGAAAAATACTTATCCCGCGTGATCTCTGAGACCGAGCGTCTGCACAAGCTGACCGAGAGCATGCTGACCTTAAACTCCTTGGATGCCAAGGGATATCTGTCCCGAACCAATTTTGACATCAACCGGGTCATCAAGGATACGGCTGCATCCTTTGAGGGAACCTGCAGCGCCAGGAACATCCGCTTTGAGCTGACCTTCTCTGATACCATTCAGATGGTATTCGCAGACATGGGCAAAATCCAGCAGGTCATGTACAACCTGATTGACAATGCCATCAAATTCAGTCACTCGGATTCCACCATCTACATTCAGGCGTCCAGCCGGTATGAGAAAATATTTATCTCCGTCAAAGACACGGGAATCGGCATTCCCAAGGACAGCATCAAAAAGATATGGGAGCGCTTCTACAAGACGGATCTATCCCGCGGCAAGGACAAGCGCGGCACCGGACTGGGGCTTTCGATTGTAAAGGAGATCATCCAGGCCCATGGGGAAAATATCGATGTGATCAGTACCGAGGGTGTGGGCACGGAGTTCATCTTCTCTCTCCCCAAAGCATCGTCCCTCTAACGTGCGTTTAAAATTTTATTCCTGCCGGGCCGCAAAAGAAATACGCCGTCATACGCCTTCAGGTCACATAAACAACACACTTGCGCTGTATAATGAGAGTATATTCCAGCAATTTTCAAACACGCTTTAAGAGAAAGGAGTCACCTTATGATTCGGTGGAAAAAGCTATCTGCTCTGCTCACTGCAGCCGTCATGGCCGTCACTGCTATGGCCCCCTGCGCAATGGCAGCCAGCAGAACAAAGGTGGGAAAAATCTATCTGACCTTCAACACCTCGGATGTGCGGGTTGGCCGGGAAGGCGGCACCGTGGAGGTCACCCCCACCGGAACAAATACGGGTTTATACTACGTGGATTCCGTTGAGATTATCAATGAAGATGATGACTGGACCAGCTCCTCCGCCCCCATCGTGGAGGTTGTCCTGGGCGTGGAAAACCCGGACAGTTACTATTTCGGAAGCTCCAGTTCCAGCGGTTTTAAGCTGACCCTCGACGAAGACATCGAAGACCGTTTTGATGATATTGAATTTGTGGACGCGGACCGGGAGGACGACAATGCGACCTTGATTTTGCAGGTGCGGCTGATCTTTGACGAGGACCGCTACGGCAATCTTCCGGCAGAGCCCTCCTCTCCTCAGTGGGACTCCTCCTCAACCGGACTTGCATCCTGGGGCGATGTGACAACTGCCAAGTATTTTGAAGTACAGCTCCTGAAAGACGGCGCTGAGATTGACAACTCCCGCATGATCTATGATACGTCGTATGATTTTTCAGATACCATCCGGCAGCACGGCGATGGGATTTACACCTTCAAGGTCCGGTCGGTCAAATCCGTCCAGAATACAAAAAGCGGATGGAACGAATCCTCCTCCCTGATCATCTCGGGAGGCCACGCCGCATCCGCTGTGGAGGGATGGATGCAGGCCGCAGACGGCGTGCGCTGGTGGTGGCAGAATTCTGACGGCTCCTATCCCGCCTCCCAGTGGAAGGAAATCAGCGGGCGCTGGTATTACTTTGATGAACAGGGCTACATGGCTACCGGATGGATCAACGTGAACGGCGTTTCCTATTATCTTGACACCACAAGCGGCGCCATGTACGCCAGCCGTTACACGCCGGACGGATACTGGGTGGACGCTGACGGGGCCTGGAGACCCTAAGTACATACGGCATTCTGCCCGTCCATAGCGGGCGCACCAAAAAAGGGAAGGAAACCGGTTTTGTCAGGCTCACTTCCCTTTCTTTCGTATTTTTCTTCATCCCAAATTCAAGCCGTCACAGAATCAATCGAGCCGCCCCGTAAATTCCCGCGTCATTTCCCAATGTAGCCAGAGCAATTCTGGCCTTATTTTTTGAGATCGGCGTGTAATGCTCATAATGTTTTTGGATAACATCAATCAGAAACTGTCCGGCCCTGGACACGCCGCCGCCGATAACAAATATCTCCGGGTCAACGATCATGGAGGCCGTAGCCAGGGCCACACCCAGATAGTGCCCCACTGTCTCCGTCACCTCCAGAGCCAGCGCATCCCCTGCCTTGGCAGCGTCCAGCACATCCTTGGCCGTCACGCGGTCCCCCGCTCTGCGAAGAATCGATTCCTTATCCGAGGCAGCCATCATCCGTCTGGCTTCTCTGGCAATACCCGTGGCAGAGCTCACCTGCTCCAGGCAGCCTACACCGCCGCAGTTGCAGTGCTCCTTCTCCTCGTCCCGCACATGGATATGGCCAATCTCACCGCCCAATCCATGTCTTCCTGCAACAATCTTCTGATCAATGATTACGCCGCCGCCTACACCTGTTCCCAGCGTAATCATAACCAGATCCCTGCATCCCTTGCCGCCGCCCTGCCACATCTCGCCCAGGGCCGCCACATTGGCATCATTTCCGCTCTTCACCGGAATTCCATCCAGAAGCTTTGAGAGTTCCTCCTGGGGATTCACATTGTGCCATCCCAAATTTACGCACACCTCTACGGAACCGTCCGGCAGCACCGGCCCGGGAACGCCCATGCCGGCCCCAGCAATATCCCGCTTCAGATCCAGCCCTTTTTCTTGCACTTTGCTGCGAATCGAGGCTGCCACATCCGGGAGAATATGGGCTCCATTGTTCTCCTTGCGGGTTCTTACCTCCCACTTATCCAGAAGTTCACCTGTGGTCTCAAACAGCCCGATTTTCACCGAAGTGCCGCCCACATCAATTCCGATACATTTCATCCCCATTGTATATACTCCCTTTCTACTGCAATTTAATTTCTTTTATCGTCTGAGGTCCCATAACCAGAAGCGTGGAGGGAAACCGCCCCGCCGACACTTTAGATATAGGGAAATCAAAGGTTCCGTTAAATTTCTCTGTCCCTGCCATATTAAACACGCAGCAGGAATCATCATTGTACAGCAAAACCAAATCCCCGTCAATATCAAATCCCGAATACTGGAAATGGAAAGAGCGCTCAAATACCGCCGTGCCGTCCGCCCGGTAAATGCGCAGTCGGTACGGATCTTCTCCCTGCGCATTATCCGTGATAACCCCCACATATTCGTCTGACCAGGCAATGCTTCGGATGTTCTCATCAAAAAGCACCTGGCTCACCGATTCGGGGGAGGTCTCTACCCGGGTAGAGAAAAATTGCAGTCCCTTATCCGTAAATATAACCGCATGGCTCTCGTCCAGGAAACGGACCCTGCCTGCCATAGCATCCGCCAGATCCTGTGGTTCAAACCCGCCGACCACACGCCTGGCATCATCTTTGCCCAGGCCAAAGTTGTAGAAGACAATCCGGTTTTTCAGCATCCCCTGCTCCAAATACATATACGATGTAATCACTTGGGTTCCCGCAGGAGAGAGACTTAAATCCACCGGATATCCGTCACCCGACAGGACGGATTTAATGTACAGATCCAGACTTGTTCCATCCTTCCGGTAAAAATAAATATAGCTGGCATTGGAATCCTCCTGAAGAGCAGCTACAACGCCATGGGTGGAAACCGATACCTGGAGAATCGGCAAAAGCGCTGCAGCCTGTCCCTGGCATCCGTCTGTCCCGCAGATATAGATGCCGGTGCCCTGCCGATCCGCGATGGCGGCAAATTCTCCATTGACACAAACAATGGGAGAATTCATCTCATAGCTCTGCATCCAGACCGTATGCCCCTGCTTATTGATATAGGAGACACCGTCCTTAGTGTACTTTAAGATGCCGTCCGCAAAATCCACATACTCGCAGAAGCTCCCCTCACCGTTTAGGGCGCTCTCTTCATTTTCCTGTGCAAGGCTCCTTTCCCAGGAGACCTGATAGGAGGAGAACGAATGATACCTGTCGTACTGCCAAAAAATAAGCCCTGCTGCTCCGGCCAGAAGGAGAAGCACCAGAAAAATAATGAGACGCCTTCTCACTACTTTCCGGTGTGCTCTGCGCACAACTTCCTGACCGTCCTCCTCCGGGTCCGGAACCCTGTTGGGAACGATCTGACGCTTTAGCTGGCTTTTTTTCTTTTCCCGGCTCATGGAGCTGATATTGTCCATCCTTCGTTCTCCTGAAACATCCTGCGTACATCGTTCAAACACGCTCTAGTATACAACATTTTCAGATAAAGCGCATTACTTTTTTTCTCCGGCAGAGAAGAGACCGGGCCCGGCCGCCCTGTCCTCTCTGCTCTACGGCACAAGAAGTTCCTGCCCCGCATAGATGCTGTTCTGGTCCGTCAGCCCGTTGACACGGCATATCTCCTCCAGATGTCCCAGGTTCTGGTAGAGCTTAAAGCAGATTCCATAGAGCGTTTCTCCAGGATTTACCACATACACCTGGTAATTTGCAGCAGACACTGACTGGGCCTCCCCGGATATCTGTGAATCTGCCTCCTCAGCAGCTTGGGAGCCGGAAGCCTGTGTTCCCGCATCCCCCGTCTCTTCCCACTGGCTTTCCGGCACCATGGTCTCAGGCGTTACCTGTGACGGCTGCTCCGAAGAAGCCGGCGCTGCAGTCGGGTACACGTTGGCCGGAACTTCATCAATCACATATCCATTCGCCTCAGAAGTGCCTTCATCCTCCGATCCAAGGATTCTCTCTCCTGCCGCTTCTATCCCCTCACGCAGGCTTCCAGCAGGCATAACGGACGCAATCACGCTCTCCATCTCATGCATCTTCTTATAATTATTGAACATGGCTACACCCCCGGCCAGAAGAGTAACCGCCAGGACACTGCACAGTCCGGAAAGAATTCCCACCGTATTCCTGTGGCGGCTGACCTCATAGCGGCGCTCGTCCATCTTCCGGCGAAAGTCCTGAATCGCCTTATCGTCTACTCCCTCCTCTGCCCGGCCCCGGTCCTTCTGCTGAATCATGTAGTCCTGCATCATCTGATTCCGCTCATAGTAGACGCTGTAGCCCCGCAGTTTGTAAAAACCATCGGAGGAAGCAATGTAGACGGCCTCCTCCCCCTCCAGCCCCGCATTCAGGTACATGAGCTGATTTTTGCCTGTAAAATACTGGCTGTGCTGGCGCCAATAATTTAAGGGACTTAAAGAGCAGCCCGGTCTGCCGCACAAAAACCAGCCCTGAACCGTCCGTTTGGGAAACATTTGCTCCACCTCCTGGTATGCCTTCTTCCAGGCATCCTCGGTGAACTCCACTTTCTCCCCTTCCCGGGGCACTGAGTCCATCTCCAGGGCTCCGTCCACAAACACAAAGGGCACGTCCTCCCGCATCTCCCTGCTTCCCAGGAGAAGACCCACCCGCAGGTCCGAGCCTTTGAGCGGCTGCAGACGCTTTAAATATGTATTTACATAATCTTCCAAATAAAGTTTTAAAACCTTGTCCCTCTCCCCGATCTGCCGTATATTCTTGGGCAGCTTGGGAAAGGGCTCATATAATTCTCCCATAGAATCACCCCGCTGTTTTTCACGCAGCCATTCAGGACGGCGCCGTCCTGAACAGTTACTCTAAAACAGCATAGCAGATTCCGGGCGCAAAGTTTGTCAAATTCGGGCGGCATTTTCCCAAAATCTCTCGACAAGCGCAATGCTCTCGCAGATGCAGTCCGCCATCTTCATGACCATAGACAGACGGACACTTTGAAGCATCACCGGGTCCTGGCTTCCGCCTCCGCCCACAATGCCGGTTATAGAAATATCTCCCACTGCTTCCAGATCCTTGGAAACTCCCAGTCCCGGCTGGAGTGCCCCTCGGCCCAGCGTGGCGAATCCCACGTGATCCGGGCTGCCCACAGAGGCATCGATGGCCACCACCACGTAATCCGGATAATGAAGGCGGATGTAGCGGGCATAGAGATCCAAGTTCATGGCGTGAACCGGTTTTTCCAGCGTGCCGATCACCGCCGCCCTTTTGAGACGTCTCCTGCGAAGCTTGTGGCCAATCAGAGGCCCCAGACTGTCCCCGGTAGACCGGTCCGTTCCAATGCACAGGAAAATCACACCGTCCTTTCCCTGCCGCTGCAGCTCCTCCATAATCAGCCGGTTTAAGTGGGCAGCGAACCGTTCCGCCTCAAAGGCTCCCGACGTATCATAATAGGAAATGTCTTCCCGTTTCCGTATATTTGCAGCTTTCCACAATTTCATAGCCTAGAATCACTTTCTGACTGCCGCATATCCCGGCATCTTATTCACAGCAGTTCAGGACGGCGCATCTTCTTTTGCCGTCCTGGTCTGCTGCTCTTATTTCTAGTATAGACTCCCTGCTATGAATTTATGCATAGGTTCACCCGTGCTAGAGCGTATTAGAGCGTATTTGAAAACAGCTTCTCTTTATACACCCCTGCTTCCACCATCCTCCGGATGGCGTCCGCCACTGCCTGCCGGTCTTCTTTATAGGTGACGCCGTACCACTTGTCCGGGGTGGATAGAACCTTTACCCTGGCTTTTCCCGCGCGGATCAGCTTGTCAATGATCTGCGGAAGAAGGAACTCCGCCTTTAAATCTCCCGGCTCCACACTGTCTAGAAATTTAGGGAAGCGCGCCTCCAGTTCATCTAAAAATCCCGCAGGAAGCCCCCACATATTCATGGAAACAGTCTGGGAAGGGCTCACCGTCACAGGGCTCCCCTGGGCATCAAAGGCGCGGAGTATTCCGTCCTCCATGCGGATATCAAAGGTTTCCGTCACGGCCCGCAGATAGCCGTCCTCCCCTACCTGGCAGACTCCCCGGGTCACGGAACCATTATCACTCAGCGTATTGGAAAGCACATAGCCCCCCATGCACATCTCATACACGCCGGATTCTCCCCGCATCTGTTCTGTCATGTAATCATGAAGAATGCGAAATCCCTCTTTTCCGTAGTAGTCATCCGCGTTAATTACCAAAAACGGGCCGTCCACCATACCCTTAACCGCGAGAACCGCCTGACCTGTGCCCCAAGGCTTCTTCCTCTCCGGCGGTGCCTCATATCCTGCCGGCAAATCGCCCAGCTCCTGATAGGCATACTCCACCGGCACAAGCTTTTCAATCCTCCTGCCGATAATCGCCTTAAAATCCTCCTCCAGATCCCTGCGGATAATAAATATCACCTTGTCAAATCCGGCCTCCAGGGCGTCATGGATCGAGTAATCCATAATAATCTCTCCTCCCGGCCCTACCGGAGTCAGCTGCTTGATGCCTCCCCCAAACCGGCTCCCTATGCCGGCCGCCATAATCACTAATGATGTTTTCATTTGCCTCTCCTTGTCATATAAATTTGGTCCGCCCCGCGGGTCTCATCGCCGCGGAGCACATTTCGTTTAGACAAAGTATATCATATTTTCTCCGAAAATACAGCAAAATGCGTGCTCCTTTTTCCCGTCTGCAATCACAAGCAAAAGGCTGTGACAATTTCAGTAAAAAAGGTGATTGCACTTGTAGCGAATTCCTATTATTATGTGGTTGGATCAATAAAATAGAATAGCGGCAAAGGCGCCGCAAAGGAGGTATTTCCCTCCCCGGAAAGAGAATCTGATCCGTTTCTTCCGGGACAGGGACCGGCATCATGAAGAAAATTACAGCCCAATTTCGCCACACCCTTGTAGAATATGGCATCATTACGCTCAGCATCTGGATTATGGTTATTGGAGTGTATTTTTTTAAATTCCCCAACCACTTTGCCTTTGGGGGCATTACAGGCTTTTCCACAGTGGTGAGCGAGCTCACCCGCTGGTCTGCCAGTGATTTCACCTCAATTGTAAACACGCTGCTCCTCGTCCTGGGATTTGCCTTTCTTGGCCGCGGATTCGGCTTTAAGACTTTTTACGCCACCATGGTGATGTCTTTCAGCCTTTCCCTTCTGGAGAGGGTTTGCCCCATGAGCCGTCCGCTCACGGATGAACCCATCCTGGAGCTGATGTTTGCTGTACTGCTTCCCGCCATCGGCACCGGCATCCTGTTCAACATGGGCGCTTCCAGCGGCGGGACGGATATCATCGCCATGATATTGAAAAAACACACCAGTCTGAACATCGGCACGGTTCTTATGCTGGTGGATGTGGCTGCCGTAGTCTCCTCCTTCTTCATCTTTGGGCCGGAGACCGGACTGTTCTCCACCATCGGTCTTGCGGCCAAGTCCCTTGTCATCGATGACGTAATCGAAAACATGAATCTGTGCAAGTGCTTTAACATCATTTGCGACAATCCGGATCCCATCTGTGATTACATCATCAACACCTTAAACCGAAGCGCCACGGTCTACCACGCCCAGGGGGCCTTCTCCCATCATGAGAAGACCGTGATTATGACCACGATGAAGCGCGCACAGGCATTGAAGCTGCGCAATTACATACGCCAGGTGGAGCCCACTGCTTTTATGCTGATCTCCAATTACAGCGCAATTATCGGAAAGGGCTTCCTTACCATCTAGGTTTGTGCTAAAATTGTATCTGTAGAGATACACACGGATACGAAAGAAGGTACACCTATGGATCTAAAACTTCAGGCAAAGCAGACACAGGTCCTGTCGCAGCGGATGATTCAGTCTGCGGAAATTTTGCAAATGACATCCCAGGAGCTCAGCACGTATGTAAATGACCTGGCCCTGGAGAATCCGGTAATCGACCTCTCCGAGGCGTCCTGGGGAGACAAGAGGGAGTCCATTGAACAGCAGCAGTGGCTCACCTCCTTCAACGAGGAGAATTATTACCTGTATCAGCGCCAGAACAATGACGATGATTATGACTTTAAAACAAGCTGGAATATCAGTACGGATCAGGGAGAGACACTCCAGGACTTTCTCTGGTCCCAGCTTGTCACAGAGGATTTCACGGAAAAAGAGCGCGAGATTCTCCAATTTATGTTGGAATCCTTGGACAGCAAAGGTTATCTGACAGAGAGCACCGAGGATATTGCCCGCTGTCTCTCTGCGGACAGCGAGGTGGTTGAGCGCCTTCTGGACCGCATTCAGCAGCTTGACCCGGCGGGTGTCTGCGCCCGGAGCCTGGAAGAGTGTCTGAAGCTCCAGTTAGAGCGTCAGCAGATGCTCACTCCGATTATGGAGTCCCTCATCGACAGCTGCCTGGAGCTGGTTGCCAAAAACCAGGTTCCCGCTATCGCCAGGAAGCTCCGCCTTACCCAGGAACAGGCGGCAGGGTACTGCCAGATTGTCAAGTCCTTAAATCCCAAGCCAGGTGTGTCCTTCAGCAACAGAGATAAGCTCCGCTACATTATTCCCGACGTGACGATTATAAAATTTAAGGACCATTTTGATATTCTGTTAAATGAATCCATGTATCCCGGCATCCAGGTCAACAGCTACTACCGGCAGATGAGCAAGAACCCGGATTCCCCGGAGTTGAAGGAATATCTGGACGGGAAAATCCGTCAGGCCGAGTGGATTAAACAGTGCATATCCCAGAGGAGCAAAACCTTGATGGATGTATCCAAGGCCATTCTGGAGCGGCAGGAGGCATTCTTTACATACGGACCGAGTCATCTCGTCCCCCTCAAAATGGCGGACGTGGCACAGGCCCTGGGTATCCATGAATCCACCGTGAGCCGCGCGGCCAGCAAGAAGTATCTTCAGTGCTCCTGGGGAGTGTACCCCATGACATTCTTTTTTTCCCGCGAGGTTCTTTCCCGAAGTCCCTTCCCGGGCTCTCAGTCTATGACGGCTTCCGGCATCAAGGAAGCGCTCCGCGCCATAATCAGCGAGGAGGACAAGAAGAAGCCCTTTAGCGACCGTCTGCTCAGCGAAAAGCTGGCGGAACGGGGTATCTCCATCTCCCGCCGTACCGTGGCGAAGTACCGGGAGGAGGAAGGAATTCCGGATGCGAGCGGACGAAAGGAGTATGTGTAACCGTTCGGGACAGCTGCAAATATATTTAAAAAATGTGCTTGACAGGCCCCCCATCATGGTATATAATTGCACTCGTGCCCGAGAGATGGGGCGGCCGTTTTGGTCATGAGCGCCTTTAGCTCAGCTGGTAGAGCAGTAGACTCTTAATCTATTTGTCCAGGGTTCGAGTCCCTGAAGGCGCATGAAAAAATGTTCAAAATCTATTGACATTTTTCAAATTAACGTGTAAAATATTAGCGTTGTCTCTGATAAATGCAGAGCGAGATGCCCAGATAGCTCAGTTGGTAGAGCAGAGGACTGAAAATCCTCGTGTCGTTGGTTCGATTCCGACTTTGGGCACTGCCGTTTAGACGGCGAGATGCAGGTGTAGTTCAATGGTAGAACACTAGCCTTCCAAGCTAGATACGTGGGTTCGATTCCCATCACCTGCTTTTTGTAATTTAACAGCAAGATCTTCAGGGCAGGGTGCAAGTCCCTACCGGTGGTAAAGCCCACGAGCCGAAAGGCATGATTCGGTGTGATTCCGAAGCCGACAGTACAGTCTGGATGGAAGAAGATTGGTTTA
>CALWBS010000138.1 GCA_944376135.1 uncultured Enterocloster sp. | reverse complement strand
GCGGAAGATACCGGCACGCCGGATTCCCAGTCCAAAACGGCGCATCCAAACGCGTAGCTGCCTCATTTCAACTGTTTTGCAAAAGGCCCCTGTTCCTTGGGATATGTCCCAGGTACAGGAGCCTTTTCTGTGCTCTGTTTTCTATTCTTTGTTTTCCGCACTTTGTTCTTATATCAGGACCGCTGCAGCCGCCCTCGGATTCTGTCCTTCACGCTCTGAATTTTTTCAGACACCTTTGCCCGTGCTCCAAGCGCTCCGCCATCGGTTTTTCCATGCCCTGCCGGGTCCATAGCGCTCGTATCCCCTGCGGCATCCGCGCCGGCCCCATTCGCCGTATTTTCACCTCCCAATCCGCCGGCTCCGTCCTCCGAGCCGCGATCTACTTTTTCTTCCGGGCCATCCTCCTTCTTCCACCGGATCACCACCCGGAAGATATCATCCTCAATGTCAATCTTCATGGTACCGCCCTGCACCTCCACAAAACTCCTGGCAATGGCAAGCCCCAGGCCGCTGCCCTCAGTATTTCGTGAAGCATCTCCCCGTACAAAGCGCTCCGTCAGTTCCTCCGGAGATACGGTCAGCTCTTTCTCCGAGATATTTCGCATGGTCACACATACCCAGCCCGCAGGTTCCTCCCCTATCTGGATATAGGCCCGTGTTCCGGCCATCCCATATTTTGTAATGTTTACCAGCAGATTTTCAAAAATCCGGTAGGTTTTCTCCCCGTCCAGAGTAAGAATCACCTTCTCCTCCGGCAGATGAAAGCGGAAATCAATGCCGCTTGCCTCCATTTTCTCCGCCAGCTCAAATTTCGCCTGCTTCATCAAACTCACAATATCCACCGGTTCCAGATGCAGGGAAATAGCGCCGCTGCTGGCCTTACTCACCTCAAACAAATCCTCGATGAGAACTTTGAGCCGCATGGATTTCTGATCCAGCACCCGGATATAGGAATCTCTTTCCTCTTCAGTAATCCCCTCCTCCTTGAGCAGATTCACATAGGTGATAATAGCCGTCAGAGGCGTTTTCAGATCGTGTGACACATTGGTAATGAGTTCTGATTTGGTGCGCTCGCTCTTGACCTCCTGGGCCACAGCCTTCTTAAAGCCCTGCTGAACTTTTGCCAACTGCTCCTTAAAGGGATTAAAAATTCCCAAATCCTCCGAAATTTCCACGTCCAGGCTTCCCTCTGCCATGCGGTTGATTCCGTCTAACAGCACCTGATACTTTTCCTCCATCCGGCTCCAATATTTCTTTATCAGGAAAAACAGCGCAAAGGAGTAGATAATCAGCGCACCGATGCCCCAGAACCACAAACAGGAGATCAGGGACAGAATGAGGAAATTGATAATAACCGCCTTTCCAATAAATCGGCTGGAATGGCTCTGCCAGTCTGTTTCCTGGAACAGATCCAAGGTGCGCTCCAGCCACCGCTTGATGAAACAGCAGAACTGCCCCACCCAGGTTCTCTCCTTGAAATACCTCCACAGCCCCAGAGAGCCCACTGCCCGGATACAGGTGATGCCCCAGTAAAACATGCCGTAAAATAAGGCCCAGAATACGATATTCACCGCTATGGACAGCACCCCTGCCGCAGTGTCCGCAAATCCGGCCTCCATCAGCTCCCGTTCCAGGCTGCCGTCCACAAAGGAAGCCGTAACCAGAGCCGGAACGCTTCCCTCCGCCAATGTGGCAAACCAAATAAACCCAAAAGCACACAGAGGCTCAAAGGGCATGCGGCACAGGGCGCTCCCGCCAATGTCAAAGGACTTTATAAAGGGAATAAGGAGAGCTGCCGCTCCCACAACCGTCAGCATCACAAGCACTACGGCGTACATTCCCTCTCCTCCCAGGTAATCCCGAATATCCATTCCATAGGAGTTCTCGTCTGCAGTCTGCATGCTGCTCTGTCCCCAATCACTCAGCATAAACGGGTCACACCGGAAAATAATTGTCATATTCTTCGGCCCCTCAAACTGCACACCGCTGTAGCGGTAATCACTGGACAGGCGAAGCGCCAGGGGATCATAAAATTCAAAACGGCTGGCTGCCTGAATAAGCCCGGTACTGTACTCCTCCGGTCCCTGCACATCCGTAATACTCATACGGCCTGTGGAAGAAAATTCCACCTCAAACTGTATTTCATTTCCCTGAACGAGACGGCTGAAATATTTCGAGGGCCGGTTTACATTGCTGCGCAGAAAAGAACCATCCGCAGCAACCACCGCGTAGGTAAGCTGAGAGCTATACTGCTGATACAAGCTCTGCCAGTCAGCTCCCACCTCATCCATAAGTTCCTGGATGCTGTAATAATAATCCGCATCGTACATCTCCTGAGAGGCATGCACCTCGGATGCTTCTTCCTCTTTTGAGGCATAGCCGGCCGTCTGTGCTTTTTGAATCAGTTCCTCCAGCCCCGGCAGAAAAGCCTGGGAATATGTCAAAAGGCGTCCTTCCTCCTCCTGGCGCTTTTGGTACCAAATCTCATAGCTGAAATTCATAACCTGAACGGCCACATTTCCAAAATCCGGCTCAGCCTCATAGGCCTCCTCGATCTCGGACCAGTCCTGCCTGTATTCCTCCGCCTTTCTCTGCATATAGGGATATAGCCCCACTGTCGCCGTTGATACCGCAAAAATCAGGGCGATTATGAGCAGAACTCCCCACTTATGGTTGTTTTTCAATCTTGTATCCAACTCCCCACACCACCTTTATATATTTCGGTTCTTTCGGGTTTACCTCTATCTTTTCCCGAAGGTTGCGGATGTGGACCATAACTGTATCCGTGTTGACTGCCCGCTCATTCCAAACCCTCTCATAAATCTCCTCCGCCGGGAACACCCGGCCCGGGTTCTGAATCAAGAGCAGCAGGATCTTAAATTCAATGGGCGTGACCTTTACCGCCTTGCCGTCCACCAGGACCTCCACCGTCTCCTCATTGACCTCGATACCGCCCAGCCGGTGAATCTTCGGGTTTTCCTCCTGCCGGGAATTTAAGCGGTCCAGGAAGCGGTGATACCGTCTGAGATGGGAATTGACCCTGGCGAGAAGCTCCATGGGGGTGAAGGGCTTTGTCACATAATCATCTGCCCCCATGTTCAGGCCTAGAATTTTGTCCACCTCCTCTGATTTGGCGGATAAAAAGATTACGGGGAAATCGTATTTTTCCCGCAGTCTGGCTGTCATGGTGATCCCGTCCATCCGGGGCATCATTACATCCACAATCGCCAGATCTATGGGCTCCTTCTCCAAAACGGCAAGTCCCTCCACTCCATCTGCAGCCTGGAATACAAGGTATCCCTGCCCTTTCAGAAAAATTTCAATGCCCTCCCGTATCTCCTTATCATCCTCTACCAGCAGAATCCGGTCCCCGCTCATCTCCACATCCTCCTTACATTTCTTATGGTATCAGGCAAATCAAAAATCCCTGTACATAAAATCCAAAAGAATTTCTAAATATAAACCGCAATAAATCGAAACAGCTACCAAAAATCGAAATCCTGTTCGGCAGTCTCGCTCCAAACCGCGTACCAGGCCAGGCAGGCCTCCTGCCATGCCTCACGCGCCTCCCGCAGGGCCTTCTTGTGATCCGCAAAACAGGAAACATCCGCCGCCTCCCCCGGACATCCCGGCCCGAGCAAGGCCTCATGCGCCCACTGAAGCAGCATGCCCTGTTCCTCCTCCCGCACCATATCCTCCAGCGCCTCCACTCGGCGGGCAGCCTCATCCAGAGCATCGCCGGCCAGACGCAGCTGCCAGTCCTCGTAGGCATCCTCTGTGGAGATTTCCCGCAGACGGCGTTCGCCCTTTGGGACAGCCCTCAGCCCTGAAAGCAGCGCCTGCTCCTCCGCCTTAATCCGAGCGGCCGGGCTCTCCCCCAAAAGCCGCTCCTTTTCCCGGCGCTCCACATAGTGATTATATCCAAAAGGATAATACATCGCCTTTCCATCCTCAAAAATCAAGAGAGACTGGGCCGTGCGGCTGATAAAATACCGGTCATGGGACACAAAAAGGATCGTCCCGGCATACGCCTCAAAGGCGGCCTCCAGCACCTCCTTGGCCCGGATGTCCATGTGGTTTGTAGGCTCATCCAAAATCAAAAAATTGGGGCGGCTGGTGAGAAGCTCGGCCAGCACCAGACGAGCCTTCTCCCCGCCGGAAAGGGAATTCACGGTCTTTGCCGCCTCCCTCCCTCCGAACAGGTAGCTTCCCAAAATGGAGCGCGCCTCCTTCTGGGTCATTGACGGAAACAAATCGGAAAAATGCTCTGCCACCGTCTTCTCCGAGCGGACAGACGCAGAAAACTGGTCAAAATAACCGATGGTAATGTTATTTCCCAGAGCACAGATTCCCTCAACGGGCGCAAGAAATCCCGCCGCAGTTTTTAAAAAGGTGCTCTTCCCAACCCCATTTGGCCCGAGAATTCCAATTTTTTGGCCTCTCCGGATACGAAGGCTGAACTCCAAAAGCGGCTTATTATATCCGATTTTCAGATGCTCTGCCTGCAGCACCCATTTGCTCCCCACAATTTCCGGCACGATCTGTCCGATGGACATGTTCTCCGGCTCCTGCGGAGGCTTTTCCACCCGCTCCATACGCTCTATAAGCTTCCTTCGTGAACGTGCGAAGGCCGCCTTGGAAGGCTTGTGCTTAAACCTCTCGATCAGCTTTTCCTCCCGCCGTATCTCCCCCTGCTGCCGCTCATAGGCTTTGGTCCAAGCCGCCAGCGCCTTTTGCCGCTGTTCCCGGTAGGCCGTGTAATTTCCGTGATACCGGGTGAGCCGCCCTCCATCCAGTTCATATACAATCTGGGCCGTGCGGTCAAGAAAAAAACGGTCGTGGCTCACCATCACTACTGCCCGGCCATAGGCACGCAGATACTCCTCCAGCCACTGAGTCGTCTCCAAATCCAGATGATTGGTCGGCTCATCCAAAAGAAGCACATCCGGTTTTTTTAAAAGAAGGCGTACCAGGGCAATCTTCGTCCGCTCTCCGCCGGAAAAAGCCTGAAGGGATTTGTCCAGCTCCGCCTCCGAAAAACCCATCCTCTTAAAAAGCAGCCCCGCATCCCGTTCATATTCATACCGCTCCGGGGCAAAGGTATCCTTGGCGGGGCATTCCTCCATGAGAACTTCCCTAGCGCTCCTATCCTCCCCGGCAAATTCCTGCTGATGAAGCATCCCTACCGTAAAGGCCCGGGAAACCTGCACGCCCGGCCCCTGCCGCCTGTCATCTCTATCCAGCGCAATCTCCCCGGCAATCAGCCGCAGCAGCGTAGTTTTCCCCGCTCCATTTTTGCCCACAATGGCAATCTTTTCCGCTCCCTGTATTTCAAAATTAATATGGGACAGCACCGTCCTCCCCCCAAAGGCTACTGTGCCGTCCATGATCTGGTATTTCATAGGTATTCTCTCCTATCCGCGCTTTTGCCCAAAAAGCGCAGTTCTTCTACAGCATACACGAATACTGCGGATTTTTCAACTCTCCGGCATCCCGTCGGGAAGCATCTCAAAAAACTGACGGCAGAAGGTTTCAAACTGCTTTGCGAGCTGCGTCTCATAGATCTGCGGATTCCGCTTCATATAGATCAGACGGGTACAGGAAATATCCTGAATAGGGATCTGCACCAGATTTGCATTGTTGATCTTTGGTAGAAGAGAGACGCCTTCTCCCAGTTCCAGGAGCATCATTAAAATATTCTGCCGCTCAATCACATTGTCCATCTCCGGCGTGAACCCGGCCATCCGGCAGTAATACATCTGTATCTCCTGCATATCGTTGTGAGCATCTGCAAATAGGAAATTTCGGGAGGAGAGCTCCGACAGTGCCACGCTGGCGCGCCCGGCCAGGGAGCTCGCGGAACTAGCCGTAAGATAGAGCGGCTCGCGGGCCAGGCAGAATGCCTCGGGATCTTTTATGGGAAAAATGGAGCAGAAAAAACAGAACTGCACATCCGGCTCCATCTTTACATGGTCGTATCCCTTCAGGCTGAACCAGGCCTCCGGATGCTGTTTTTTAAATTCATGAATCAGCAGGGGCAGGCTGCTTCCCGCAGCGCTTAGGGCGATAGTAAGCGTACGGGAAAAAGTCTCATTGTCCTCTTTAATCTCCCGCAGACAGTTATCATACTGCCCCAGCACCCCTTCGGCCATCTGAAGGAATTTCTTTCCATTCTGATTTAATGCAATGCGGTTGCGACGATGATCAAAAAGAGGAACTCCCACCTCCTCCTCCATCTGCCGCACCATGCGGGACAGGGCCGATTGGGTCAGGTTCAGCTGCTGGGCTGCCGCAGTCAGTTTTCCACAGCGGGCAATTGTATAAAAGGTGCGCAGCGTCTGAAAATTCATAGCATTCCCCTCCGATTGACAATTTTAAAAATAGGCGTACATGCGCGGCATACATTTTCTGTACAAAATGGTAACATAAAATCCGGCATATCTCAAGATTCAGTATTCCATTTTTGTTATGCTGATTGCCAACTTTATCACTTTACATCCTTAAATTCCCATTTTATAATAGAAAGCAGCAAAGATGCGATGAGAAAGGGGTGTCGCATCTTTCTTTATAACACAAAGGAGGGAAATGATATGATCATTGTAATCATACCAGTGTTATTCCTTATGCTGGTAAGCGCGGTAAAAAAAATTCCGCTCATTGGAGGCAATCTGATCGCTGCCTTTATCGGTACAGGCGTTCTTGCCCTGGTTTTAGGAGGCGTTTTTGACCCCATTGTCTGGGGTCAGGCATGGCTCACCGGGTTAAATCAGGTAGCCTTCATCATTTTCATCGTAATCTTTGGTTCCATTTTTTCCGCCCTTCAGGTAAAATCCGGCGCTATGGACACGGTGCTCAACGTGCTGCGGGCCATTTTCGGGCACACCCCGCAGGGGCTTGTGCTGGCCATCCTGATCGCCATGTGCCTGGGCGGCTCTCTGGTGGGAACCGTGTCTGCGGTGGGCGCGGTAATCGGCATGCTGGTGGTTCCCGCCATGGACGATATGGGGCTGGACCCCGACATGAACTGCGCCATCATCGTCACCGGCGGCTCCCTGGGAGCCATCATGCCCCCCATTTCCAATGCCATCAATGTGGCCTGCTCCATCCTTGGCATCCCCACCGACCAAGTGCTCCAGATCAGCTACCTGACCGTGGGGGCCGCCTTTATCCTCACCAGCCTCTTTGTCTGTAAAGTTTACATCGGGAACAAATACGAGATGCCCCAGCACCTGATTCCCACGGAGAAGGCTTCCGCCATCTTAAAGCGGGAATGGAGGAAGCTCATCCCGCTCATGGTTCTGATCCTCCTGGTAGCCTTAAACAGCATTCCCGCCATAAGCTTTGACGCGACCAGCACCCTGATGAAGGCCATTCCCATGGGAGATTCCAATCTCTACACCTGTCTGAGCGCCGTTCCCGTGATCGGTCAGGTTACCAACAATATCGTCATGGCTCTGTTTGTGGCTATTGTGGTGGCCATCGCCATCACCCCGGAACTGCGCCAGAATACGGCGGGCGATCTGGCCAAAGCTCTGAAAGCTGTGCGTGTCAGCGTCATGATCCAGATCTTTGCCGGTTTCTTTCTCGGCGCTTTCCGTGCCGGCGGGCAGATTGAAGTGATCTCCGCATGGGCGGCGGGCCTGAGCGCGGTCGCTCTGAAGCTTGGAGGCGCGGGAGCTCTGATTCTAGGCGGTATGCTGGTAGGCGCCCAGAGCACCACCCAGACTACCCTTCTTCCCATCCTGGGGCCCGCCTGGATGGCTACCGGCGTTACTGACATTCATGCGGCGGTCGCCAGCTCCCATCTTGCTGCGGCAGGCCAGGGCCTTCCCCCGGCGGATCTGAATACCTTTGTAATTGCCGGGCTGGTATCCTCCCTGCTTCAGAGACAGGTAAACCCCATGCGCTCCATGATCCTGACCGCGCCTTACTGCATTCTCCTGGCGGTCATCGGGCTGGCATTCCTCTTTATCTGACGCCTCTTTGGGAGCGCGCCGGCAGATGCCAAGCGTTTCTTTAAGATGCGCATTCTTTAAATTACAAAACAGCAGAACCAACAAGGAGGTTTTTATGAGACTGAACAAAGAGTACATGGGCACTATCGCCCTGTCCCCGGATACGGATGTAACCGCCGGAGAATTTTCCACCTGGACCATCACCTTCACCGCCGGAGAATACGGCATCGACGACGGCGGCACCATGGTCATCGCCTGGAAGAGTGTCAGCGACTGGGATTCCCCCCAGTTTGACGAGCCGGATATGCCGGGCTACACCACGGTTTCCACAACCGGCCAATGCCGGGTAACCGGACGCTACGCAAAGTTTGTCCGCTCCTTCGGAAACAGCATCTTGATCGATGTGAAGGGCGGCTACATCAAAAAAGGGGACCAGATCAAGGTTGTCCTGGGCGATACCTCCCAGGGAAGCCTGGGCATGCGGGCCCAGTCCTTCTGCGAGCGGGAGCACGAGTTTAGGGTATTCTTAGACCCCTGCGGCACCGCCCGGTATGAGGAGATGCCCGAACGGCTGAAGGTGCGCATTGTGCCCTCCTGCCACCATGAGATTCAGGCCATTGTCCCCGGTACAGTCTCTGTGGGAGAGCCCTTCGAGATCGCTATCCGGGCCCTGGATGAATTTGGAAATCCTACCGGCCGCTACAGCGGAACCATTGATCTGGAAGTTCCCGGCGTGCGCACCGAGGGCATCCCCGCCCAGGTGGAATTTCCGGAGGGAACCGAGGGCGTCATCCGCCTTACAGGCTGCCGTATCCTGGAGGAGGGCTTCTGGAACCTGACTATCCGCGATAAGGCCCGGGGATACTTTGCCTTAAGCAATGCCTCTCTCTGCGCGCCCGCAGATGCCCCCCGCCGCCTGTTCTGGGACGACATGCACGGCCAGACACGGCAGACCGTGGGAACCGGCATGCTGGACGATTATTACTCCTTTGCGCGGGATAAGGCCTGCATTGATTTTACCGGCTGGCAGGGAAATGACTTCGAGGTCAGCGACGAGACTTGGCAGGACATCCGGGACTACACAAAGAAATACGACGAGGAGGGAAAATTCCTTGTCTACCTGGGCTATGAGTGGTCCGGCACCACGCCCCAGGGCGGGGACCACAATGTATACTTCCTGGAGGACAGCGAGGATTTTTATCCCAGCAGCAACTGGACAGCCACCACAGTGGACAACAAGAACAACGCCAATCCCATCACGGAGCTCCACGAAAAACTTTCCGGGCGCAGGGACGTGCTCTTAATCCCCCATATCGGCGGCCGGTACGCCAACCTGGATTATTTTAATCCCGCATTCTCCAGCGTCATCGAGATCCATTCCCACCACGGGACCTTTGAGTGGTTCGCCTTTGACGCTATGAAGCGGCACATGAAGGTGGGATTCATCGCGGCCAGCGACGACCACACCTGCCGGCCCGGTCTCTCCTATCCCTTGAGCGGCCACGGGAAGTCCGCCTCCGGCGCCTTTGACGTGGCGAGCGGCTTCACCGGCGTATTTGCGGATTCCCTGACAAAGACCGCCGTATGGAACGCCATCCGGGCCCGCCACTGCTATGCCTCCACCTTTGACCGCATCTATCTGGACACCCGGATCGGAGAGCTGTTTATGGGAGACGAGGGAACCGTAAGCGGCGCTCCTCTCCTGGAAATCAAGGCTGCCGGAAACTTCCCCATCGAAGGCTATGAGGTGTACGACTGGGATCAGAAAATTTTGGAGGGAGAATGCTTAAAGAGAGACAGCACCCGCATCCGCATCCGCTGGAGCGGGGTAGTATACCGCGGAAGAGGCAAATCCCGCAAGTGGGACGGCATTCTCTATGTGCAGAACGGCAAAATCGTCAGCGCAAAGAAATATGCCTTTGACCGCATTGATCAGGGAATTGTGATCCAGTCCGACAAATACATCAAGTTCACTTCCTCCACCTCCGGAGACTACGATGGACTTATCCTTGCGCTGGAGGCCAACGACCAGACGGTTATCAAGTTCAGCTCCGCGGCCGGCTGCGCGGAAGCTTCCTACCAGGAGATCCACGCCCACGGCTTCACCAAGGATATGGGAGGCCTGAATCTGAAGCTGGAGATGGCACAGGCCTTTGAGGAGATCCCAGAGGACCAGTATACAGCTCACAGCCGCCTGGATGTAAAGAGGGAGCTTCCCGCTACCCCCGGCGAACATGCTTACTGGGTGAAGGTGCTTCAGAGCAACGGGAATGCGGCATGGTCCTCGCCGATTTTTGTGGAGCAGAAGTAATCTGCATCCGCCCTCTCTGGGCGTTCCGGCGCATGCCAAAGCCTGCATAAAATAAAAAAAGAAAGCCCGGCAGACAAAACCGCAAGATGTCTGCCGGGCTTTTTGATGGATATTTGCGGAGAGAAATATGTTCACTCGTGCTAGTTTTAACGTGAATATAAATCTCCAGATACACTTTTCAGGAACCAGTGCTTCTTATATTTTGCATCCATGATAATCAGAAATAATCTTTTCCAAGGTGATCTCTTCCAAGCTTTTTTTCAAATCCGTCCGTATTTTTTCGTAAGAGCAGTCCAGAACCGTATGAATGTTCTGACCCACCGGGCATAAAGAAGACGGCGTCGAATGGATCCCTATCAGTTTAGATAAAAAATCCGGTTCCAGAGCGCTGCACACGCGATATAGACTGATTTCGCTGGGCAGACAGTTCAATGTCGCGCCTCCTGTTCCGTATTTTACCAATATGATGCCATCTCTCTTCAAAGCGCTCATGATATTTCGAATTGTAACGGCATTAATTCCCGTTGAGCGAGATAGCAGTTCACTGGTAACTTTCGTTTGTTCTCCGTACTCATTAATAAAAAGAAGACAATGAATTGCCACAGAACATTTTGTACTGATATGCATAAAGTCTCACTTTCCTTATAAATTTCAGCTTTAATTATAATGCAAAATTCCTAACCTGTAAATATTGACATTACATCTTCTCAGGATTATAATTGGTGTAAAATTAAAAATTACAGGATGAACTGCCATACTTGTTAAACAGCGCCATGGTTGCTGTAGCGGCGATGGTGATTAAAATGGCCTGTTCGGAAAAGAAGAACAATGAGCTTTTTCTATGGAAAGGAGTGTTTTTTATGAATCGAACGATATCCCGTGTCCTGTGGATCATTGCCGGCGTCCTTTTAATTCTTGCCGGTATCTGCTGCCTGTGCAACCCGGATGTTGGACTGTTGACGCTATCCCTGTACATTGGGGTCGCTATGCTGATCTCCGGCATCATCGACATCGCTATTTTCGCCAAGTGGAACGGACAAATGCTCGGCGCAGGCTGGTTTCTGGCGGACGGCATCCTGACGGTGCTGCTCTCCCTGTTTTTATTGTTTAACCAAGCTTTCACCATGCTGTCCCTGCCATTTATCTTTGGAATGTGGCTTCTGTTTTCCGGTATCAATCAATTTGTCAACTCCTTTGAGCTGGAGACTCTTGGGATCAAAGGGTGGGGCTGGATGACCGCCCTTGGAGTCCTTCTGGCTGTTGTGGGCTTTTTCTCCCTTTTCGATCCGATTGCCAATCTGTTTGCTCTGGGCATTCTGGTAGGTATCCTTTTGATTTGCGAAGGCGTCGCAGCAATTGTGCGGGCCTGCCTTTCTCACAGATTTTGGAGATAGCAGTTGTATATATTTGAGCTATAAAGGGGCGATAGTGCTATGAAAACGGCTGTTGTAGATATAGGCGGAGGTATGCGCGGCATTTATGCCGCCGGTGTTTTGGATCGCTGTATGGAGAATGGAATCCATTTTGACGCCGGTATCGGCGTATCCGCCGGCAGCGCCAACATCGCTTCTTATTTAGCGGGACAAAAGGGAAGGAACTATCTGTTTTATACCGAATATTCTACCCGCAGGGAATATATGAGCCTGCGCAATTTTCTATTTAAAAAAAGCTACATTGATATGGATTATGTTTATGGCATACTCAGCAACGATGATGGGGAAAATCCGCTGGATTATCCGGCGATAGCTGCCAATCCAGCGGAGTTCATCGTTGTTGCTACCAATGCGGAAACAGGGAAGGTTCAATACTTTAATAAAGGCGATATATCCCAGAATCACTATGATGTGATTAAGGCGTCCTGTTCCATTCCGTTTGTATGCCGCCCATATTTTATTGACGGAACACCTTATTACGATGGGGCTCTCGGAGATCCGATTCCCATAGAAAAAGCTTTTTCCATGGGATATGATAAGATTGTTTTAATTCTCACTAAGCCCAGGGATGTCCTCCGAACATCGGAGAGGGACCGGAAACTCGCAGCGCGGATTCACAAAAAATATCCTCTTGCCGCCGATCAGTTGGAACAGCGGGCAGCCAAATATAACGCCGGAGTCGATTTGGCAAAACGCTATGAAAAACAAGGAAGGCTTTTAATTATTGCGCCGGACGATACCTGCGGCATGGATACTCTGACGCGCAGTCCGCAGATCATGCAGCGCTTTTACAACAAAGGCATCCAAGATGGAGAAAAGATATCCGCCTTTTTGTGTTGAAGCATCTATGTACGCATACGCGTCCAAATATTTTACGTTGCACATGCACTGGTGCTGTTTTCCCGGATTTCTGCAGTAATTACCAGGAGGCGGAGGCCTCCGCTATCTGCTCCCTTGTCATGGACAAGCTGGACACCCTGACAAAAAACACAGCCCGCTCGTCCTTCACAGACAAAACCTATTTAAAACCCAAAATACTCCTTCACATTATAATAGCAGATATTCTGCACGACTTTTCCCAGCTCCTCCTCTCCGGAGAAATATTCGCCCCGTTCTACCAGCTCGCCCAGGAAATTGCACAGCACCCGCCGGTAAAGCTCATGGCGCGGGTAGGAGAGGAAGCTGCGGCTGTCCGTCAGCATGCCTACGGACAAGCTTAGCGGATACAGGTTAGATGCCGCGCGGAACTGCCGGTCAATCCCGTAAATCTGGTCGTGAAACCACCAGGGAGCGCCCAGCTGCACCTTGGCCTTCACGCCTTTCTCGCAGAAGCCCGCAGCCAAAATCGCGTAGTTCTCCATGTTGGTGCCGTCCAGGCAGTAGAGAATGGTCTTGGGCAGGGCATCCTCCAAGGTCAGACGGTTCAGGAGCTCGCCCACGCTCTGCACCCGTGTGGTGTCGTCCGCGCAGTCAAAGCCCGTGCTCTGGCCCACCAGCTTCACGTACTTGCGGTTGGCATCCAGATACGTGCCGATGTGAAGCTGCATCACATAGCCATTGCGGTTGTACATTTTGCCCATCTCATAAAGAAAAGCACTGCGGTACTTGTCATCCTCCCCCTTGGAAATGGCTTCCCCATGAATGGCCTTTTGAAAAATAGCCTCGATCTCCTCCTCTGAAGCATCCGCCCATGTAAAATCCGGGATGCCGTCATCGGAAACTGTCGTTCCTGTGATCTCTTTAAAATAGTTCAGCCTCTGCTCCAGAGCCGCCAGCATCTCCTTAAAAGATCCTACCGGCATCCCCGCAGCCTTTCCCAATGCCTCCATGTAGGCGCCGAAACCGGCCTTAGACACAAACATAGCCTTGTCCGGCCGGAAAGCCGTGATCACCCTCGTCTTTAAGGTCTTATCCTTCTGCATGGCAATATGGTAATGAAGGTCATCGATGGGATCCTCCGTGGTGCTCACCAGCTCCACATTGGAAACCTCCATGCACCAGCGGGGAGTTATGTTCTTCTCAGCAATCAGCTTCTTTGTCCGGTCATAAATCTCCTGGGCGTTGTCCGGGCCCAGGGGCTCGTCGATACCGAAAAACCGCTTCAGCTCCAGGGCGCACCAGATGTAGATAGGATTTCCCACAAGCTGGGGCAGAATTTTGGCGAACTCCATATACTTCTCGTAATAGGAAGTTTCATTTCCTGTAATATACTTCTCATCAATTCCAAAGGTGCGCATGGCACGCCATTTATAATGATCGCCGGAAAGCCACATCTCCCCGATATCCTCAAACTGCTTATTCTCGCAGATTTCCTTCGGCTGCAGGTGGCAGTGGTAGTCGATGATGGGCATGTGTTCCGCGTATTTGTGGTACAGAAGCCGGCCTGTCTCATTGGTCAGGCACAGCTCCTCGTCAAATTTTCGGTTCATAAAATCCGCCTCCTTAGAATCCGATCCGCTTAGAAGCCAATCAGCGCGCCGCCGTCCACAGGCACGCAGGTTCCGCTTATGTAGCGGGCAGCCTCACTGCACAGGAATGCCGCACACATGCCCACATCCATAGGATCGCCCACGCTCTTAGCGGGAATCCGGCCCATGATCTTGGCAAGCCTTGGCGGATCATTGTCCGTAGCCTTGTGGAACATGGGAGTGTCGATCCAGCCGGGAGCAATGGCGTTCACCGTAATGCCATACTCAGCAAGTTCTGCGGTCAGAGTATGGATAAGTCCCAAATATCCTGCCTTTGCGGTGGAATAGCCTGCCACCTGGGGCTGGCCGATGTAGCTGGTCATGCTGGCCTGGAACAGAATGCGGCCGTGGCCCAGCTCCTTCATCTGCGGCACCAGAGCCTTTGTCAGGGCAAACGCTCCTACCAGGTGCACGTTGAGTACATTTACATACTCCTCCACACTCATTTCCCAGATAAACTTCTTGCAGTGGTTGCCCGCATTGTTGATAAGGATGCTGATCGGCCCCTGCTCTGCCAGAATCTTCTCCACCATGGCCGGAGTCTTGTCCGTCTCCGTAATATTAAACTGATAATAAACCGCCTTGTCCCCAAACTCCTTCAAAGCCTGGGCTGCCTGCTCCTCGGTCTCCATGCTGAGCACCACCACCTTGGCTCCGGCGCTGATCAGGCACCGGGTGATCGCCAGCCCCAGTCCTGTGGAACCGCCGGTTACCACCGCGGTCTGTCCCTCCAGGGAATAATACTTCGCCATGGAAAATTCTTTCATCTGCTGTTCTGTAAATGCTGCCATCTCTTATATGACCTCCTTTTTTTCAATTAGCTTTACGCCTTTTCACAAGTCTTAAAACACACCTGTTTTTCCTGATATTTATAGGGAATAAAATACTCCCTATGGCCCAATGCCTCGCTCTTCGTCTCTTTTCCTCCGGCAGTTTCAGCCACCATATCCGCCAGGCGAAGAGCCATCTCGTCCTGGCTGTATACGCCTTCCAGAACCGGACTCGCGTCAAAGTCCATGTCCTCTTCCATCCGTACATACGTGTGATGATTTCCCGTAATCTTGATGCAGGGGCTCACTGCGCTTCCCACCACATTTCCTCTTCCCGTCACCAGGAAGACAATGTGGGCGCCGCAGCTGATTAAGTCCATCAGCCCTTCGTTGTCATTGGGATTGGTGATTCCAAACTGCATCCAGTAGGGATCCGGCGTGGAGTCAAGAAGCCAAAGCCCCTTTCTCGGCGCCGGACAGGACACCTTGATAACCCCCTCGATGGGGCGGCTTCCGCTTTTAATCACCGCTCCCATGCTCTTCTCCTCGATGGTGGAGAGCCCCCCGGCAAAATTGCCGGGACTCACCGAGTACTGGCGCACGGACTTGCAGTATTCCAGTGCTTTGTCATACGTATAGCGCAGTTCTTTTCTCGCCTGCTCATTTGCCGCCCGCTCTTCCAGAAGATCCACAAGGCCTACGGCCTCCACAATCTCCTCAAAAATAGCAGTGCCTCCCATATCCACCAGCTTATCGTAGAAACGGCCTACCGCCACATTTCCCGCAAGCCCGCTGGTGTAATCGCTGCCGCCGCACTCCGCGCCGATCACCAGATCGGAGAATCCCATCTCCACTCGGGGAGTATCCTTCAGGCGCTCCTGCATGGCGCGGACGCTGGCGAGTCCTTTTTCGATGGCCTTTCGCGTTCCTCCCACGTCCTGGATAAACATCCAGTCCGCCTCTTTGCCCTCTTTTCCGGCAATCTCTGCCAGCCATTTCGGCTGCACATACTCGCAGCCCAGCCCCACCGCCAGCACTCCTCCCACGTTGGGATGACGGATCAGGCTGATCAAAAGATTCACCGCGTACTGGTTATCCGTGCAGCCGTCGAATCCCAGGACCTCCACGTCCGTGTGATTTGCCTCCTGGCAGATGCGCCGGGCCACAAATTCACTGCATTTTACCGTATAGATAACCAGGATGCGGTTGCGTATTCCCTTTGTGCCGTTTTTTCTGGCATATCCCTGCCAGCGCATACCTTTAAGTTCCATAATCCGGATTTCCTTCCTTCTTGCTTCTGCGTTAAGGCGCGCCGCGCCCCCGCTCTCTACTCATACCGCGTGTCCTTAGGTGCTCCGGTCACCGCGTCCAGATGGCTGGATCTCTCATCATACACGCTGTGAATGTTGTGAAGATGCACCCAGCTTCCCTTGGGAATCGGCTTTACCGCCCGCCCGATGCGCACGCCGTACTTAATGATGTCTTCCCCCTCCGCGATATCCTTAAGGGCAATCTTGTGGCCTTCGGGAATTTTTTCCAAAGCTTCCACCGATGCCTCCTCTGCATCGCCGCGAAGCTCCACCCTGCCGGGCACAATTTCCTCCAGAGCGGTGGCCACATTGTCTGAAAAATCAATCTGAAAAGCCGTCATCAGGCCGTCCTCCTTACAAAATCCCGTAGGTTGCAAATGCCTCAGTAGCGCTCATGCCGTTTTCAATAGCCTTGCGCACCGTCTTCTCACCGGAGGCCTTGATAAGAGCCTTCTCCAATACCTCCTCATGCACCTCCTTGGGAATAATCAGCACGCCGTCCACATCTCCGAATACCAGATCCCCGTCGTGGATGGTCACCTGGCCGATTTCAATGGTGCAGCGGAAATCACACACATAGGTACGCACGCTGGAATCCTGTGCCCAGCAGGCTCTTGCAAATACCGGCCAGTTTAATCCCAGAACCTGGGGCGTGTCCCTGGTATACCCATCCACCACCGCGCCCGCAGCGCCGCGTGTCTTTGCTGTGGTAGTGAGCAGTTCCCCCCAGAGGGCGCTGTTGTGCGCTCCTGTAGCCACATAAATTTCATTGGGCTTTAACTGATCCAGCGCCTCCGTCAAGTAGCCGAAGGGCTTCTTCGGCGCCCCGAACACATCATTTTCCAGAACCGTGCAGGCGTATCCCGCCAGCTTCAGCCGATTGTCCGGCTGGGATTGGTCCACAAATGGGGCTGTGGGAACCATTGCGGCCAGAGGCCGGATTTCAGAAGGGAGAAACTGATGGGTATATCCCATCTGATCCAGAATGTCCCCCACTACCGGGGTGTACAATTTCTCCTTCATGAGCTGAAACATTTCTTCATCATTTTTCCATGATGCCATAACTTTATCCTCCTATATGCTTTATTTATCTGCCCCGTCTGTGCGGGCAATTGTATACTCCATCCATCGGACGCACTGCGCAAACCAGCCGGCCACATGGGCGTCCGCGCTGCGCTTCTTGGCCGGCTCGTCCACATCGGGAGTTGCCAGAGAAAGCCCGTGAACCCCGTACGGATAAATAACCATCTCGAAAGGCACCTGGTACTTTGCCATGGCCTCCGCGAAAAGCAGACTATTCTCCACCGGTACTGTCCTGTCCTCCGCCGTATGCCAGAGAAAAACAGGAGGCGTATCCCGGCTCACAAAATTTTCCAGACTAAAATAGGAGGGATCCCCGTCTCCGGCCAGGCGGCGGATGCTTCCCCTGTGGGCTTTCTCCCCGGCCGTGATCACCGGATAGCAGAGAATCAGCCCGTCTGGCCTGCGCTCTTTGTCCTCTTCCCCGAACACCTGCGGATCATTCCAGTGGACGCCCAGGCTGGCGGCCAGATGCCCGCCTGCTGAAAATCCGCAGAGAAACACCCGGTCCTCCGGCCGTATTCCCCGCACTGTCTTCACAGCCCAAGCAGCCTGCTTTAGCGGCACTGTTCCCAGCACCGGGGAAGCCACATCGTATTCCAGGACAAAAGGAAAATACCCATTCTTCCTGAATGCCTCCGCTACCGGCTGATTTTCCCTCGGGGACAAATACTCATATCCGCCGCCGGGGCAGATAATCACGCTGCCTTTCCAATTCCCCTTTGCCTCTGTTTCATAATCTAAATTTGCTCCGTAAACACCCGATATCTTCATATTCTCTTCCCTTCTGCGCTGTTTTTAAAGCAGAATCCGCTCTCTTCCATCTTCGCCGTACATAAACAGCGTACTTTTAAACACAACCTCAGTCCCCACGCATATCTCCCGCCCCTTCGGCCTCTCATCGCGCGCCAGACGGTTCACCATACAGTCCAGCGCTTTCTGCATCTGCAGATAGGGATGTTTATTGAGCAGATTGGTAAACGTGCCCTTGTTCAGGAATGCGATATTTTCCTCAAACAGATCGCTTCCGACTGCCAGCATCTTTCCCGCTCTCCCCGACTCTTCCAGCGCTCTTCCCAAAAGCACGCTCTCCCTGGCCGTAACCGCAAAGCAGGCCTCCATCTCAGGATTTTTCTCCAGGACATCCAAAAGACTATGGTAATAATCCTCCCTATCGTGGGAGTAATGCTTCCGTATCAGCGGATTTTCCAGATACGCTTCAGAAAAAAACTCCGCAAGCCCATTCACCACCTCATAGTGGGAAGAAACCTGCACATCCCCCGCGCACACCAAGACAGGCCCTCCGCCTTTCATCTGCCGGGAGAGAAGCTCCCCTACCAGTCTTCCCGTCATTCGGTAATCTGGAAACACACTGCACAGGGCCGTTCCCTGGGAATCCCTCTCCCCCACCAGAACCACAATTTTTCCTTCTCTCCCCATATCTCCCAGAAGTTGTTTTGCCTCCTCGGACATGTACGCGGAAAATCCGATTACGCCGCCGATCTCCGGCTCCGCTTTGATCCGCGAAAGCTCTGATACAAGCAGGGGATCTTGGGTGTAATAAGGAATATCTGTAAATGAAATGTTTAAATCATTGATTGTGTTCTTGTAGTGCCTGAGCGCCTCCCACACACTGTTGAAATAGTATCGGTTGGCCGAAGCCAGCGTAGGAATCACCACCGCTACCTTCTTGGGTTTGCGCTTTAATGCCGCTGCCGTGGCGTTGATCCGGTAATGGTTCTCCCGGGCAATCCGCAGAACCTTGTCCCGCGTCTTCTGGCTTACCCCCGGCTTATTGTAGAGGGCGCCATGGACTGTTCCGACAGAAACGCCCGCCATCTGGGCAATTTCTTTAATTGTGACCCGTTTTTCCTCCATGCTGCCTCCCACCTTTCACTTCTGAAACGTTTCATTCTTTCTAGTTGCACAATAACATAATTGCTCAAAAATGTCAAGTGTATAATTTAATATTGTACAATTTTTCTATAAATTATAATTAAAATAGTGCAATTAGATTCTGATAACCTTTTATGAAACGTTTTAAGTCTCATTTTTATTGCTTTTTGCCTTTCTCTTTGTTATACTACTTATCATAAGACACAGTACAAATGCTAAAGGAGATTTTTATGAAAATCCAAACCCTGACTATCCAATCTGTCATAGACGAAAAAGCCTTCCGGGATTTCAGCTATTTCCATAATATTACAATGGAAAACCGCTTGATGGGTTTTATCCTCGGCTCTGCTCTTCTGGCGGCTTTCGCTGTGTTCAATCTTGTTACAGGAAGTATGCTTCTCTTTTCCCTGTGTCTGGGCTTTGCCGTCTTTATTCCCTTAATTTACTATATTCTCTATCAGCGCAGCCTTCGTCGGCAGATTCAGGCCAACCATCTGGAGACCCCCCGCACTGCTTACACGCTGACTCTGGACTCCAAGGGCGTCACTGCCTCCACCGATAAGGAGCGCATGACCTATCCTTGGAAAAACATTTTCCGTGTTTACCGCACGCCCCATTACATCTACATCTATATTATTATAAAGACACGTGCCTTTATAATCCCGCTGAAGGATATAAAAGGAGCTACCCCTGATGCCCTCTGGGATTTAATCTGCTCCTATACAGATCAGATCAAGGTATATAAAAAAGGGCGTTAATATCCAAAGGCCAGTGCGCCGCCATCCACAGCGAAGTCCTGCCCTGTGATATATCCCGCATTGGGGCCGCAGAGGAATTTCGCCATAGCGCCTAAGTCCCTTGTGTCCCCATAGGCATGAAGAGGCATACGGCCCAGTATCTTCGCCTCCCTCTCCGGATCCGCCACAGCCTGGAGCATTTTGCTTTTAAACCAGCCTGGCGCAATACTGTTGACACAGATATTATCCTGCGCCCACTCCACAGCAAGCCCTCTGGTCATGGAAAGAACGGCTCCTTTGCTCGTACAGTAAGGAACCACCTCGGAGAAGCCCAAATGCGCGCTCATACTTGTGATATTGATAATTCGTCCCTTGCCTTCCGCCTTTTTCAGATATGGGTAACAGAGCTGGCTCATCTGAAACACATACTTCACATTTACATCCATGATATGACTGAACTGGTCCATGGGAAACTTCTCCGCCCGGCACTTATAGGTTGCTCCCGCATTATTAATAAGAAAATTAATGCTCCCGCCGTGCTTTCCGGCAATTTCCTCAACCAGCATTTTCATGGTTTGTGTGTCTGCGATGTCTCCTTTTACATGGACTACTCCCCGAGAGCTCTCCCCCATCCCCTCCTTGGGCGCGCCGGTCCTGCTCACATTGTAGACAACTGCGCCGGCCTCAGCCAGCACATTGGCGATCTGAAAACCGATTCCGCTGCTTCCTCCGGTTACAATTCCAACTTTTCCTTCTAATTCAGCCATACTTTTTTCCTCCTCTTAATTTAAAAATTTCAATTTTCATCTTTTACTCTGTTTTTCAGTTGTTGTATAATAAGTTTAAATAGTTAGACAGAAAGGCAGGCCTATGAACACAAAAGTAACGATCCGGGACGTAGCTGCAGCAGCAGGCGTTTCCATCAGCTCCGTCCACTTCGCCCTGAACGGCAAAGCGGGCGTCAGCGATGAGACGCGTGAAAAAATTCGCAAAACTGCGGAGCAGATGGGCTATCACCCCAATGCTTTTGCATCCAATCTAAAACGCAGCCTGCAGCGGATTGCCCTTCTCATCCCATCAGAAACAGGGGATAACCAGTACTATTATCCCCCGGTATGGAAAGGTGTTCACGACTACATATCAAAAATAAATATGAATGTCGAATGCATCGAACTGCCCTTTTCCGAGGCCGATAAAATCCATGCCTTCAGCGAACTGCGGGCATTGCTGCAAAAGCGGAGTTTAAACGGCATCCTCACAGTCGGCCATATTGACGTGTCCGCTGAAGAGTGGGAGGAGATCCGCCGGCAGGACATCGCGGTTGTATACATCGGCTCCGAAAACCGCTCATA
>CALWBS010000137.1 GCA_944376135.1 uncultured Enterocloster sp. | reverse complement strand
CTGGATATCTCATACCTATGTATTATCATAATATATAATATAATGCAAGTAAAAAAATAAGAGAGCAGCAGAAAAATGTTGCTTTTCCGCCACTCTCTCTTCTAATTATGACTTTGCGATTGCCCTATTTTTTATTCAGGCAGGCGGGCGGCCATGCCGGGCAAACAAAAGACCGGCCCCGGGGAATTTTCCCTGTTTCCGGTCTTTTAAACAGCGCGCAGCCGTCTGTGCCCGCCCTTTTTATATTTTCTTTTTTTCGGTTCCTTCCTTCATCCATTCCAGACAGAGGTCAAACCAGTGCGCAATATGATGGTCCTCCCGAAGCCCTTCCTCCGGGCACTCCACCTCTTTCGTCGCCAGGCTGTAGCCGTGCAGTCCTCTGTGAAACATGTGGTACTCGCAGGACACGCCGTCCTCATAGAGTTTTTTCACAAAGAGGATGGAGTTGGGGGCCGGAACCTTCTGATCCTCAAAAGTATTCCAGATAAACGTCCGGGGCATCTGTGAGAGATCCTGCTTTTCCAGGGAGAACTGCTCCTTTAAAGAGCCGTCTCCCCCTGTCATATTCTTCACGCTTCCCCTGTGTCCGATCTTTCCTGAGGAGATTACCGGATATCCCAGGATAATCCCCTCCACGCCGCTCTCCTCCTTGCGGACGCCCACAACCGCCTCATGATTCCAGTAGGCGCCGTAGGACGCGGCCAGATGACCGCCTGCGGAAAACCCGCACAGAAAGATCCTCTTTCCGGATACGGAAGAATATTTTCCCTTGCGGACCTGATCCACCGTCCAGCTTAACTCTTCCACCGGCTGTGTGCCCAGCGGATTCTTATCCAGGCTGTATTTCAAGACCACTGCCCCATACCCCTTTTGATTAAACGCTTTTGCCACAGGCTCTCCCTCCCGGTCCGACAAAAAGCAGTAACCGCCTCCGGGGCAGATAATAACGGTCGCTTCCAGCGGATTCTCCGCCGGATAGATGTCTATTTCTCCGCCAAAGCAAGTTTTATAATGCTCCATTCGCGCTTTCACCTCAGTTCATCGGCATGAGCAAATTCGGCAGTGTCAGGGAGAGGGCCGGCACAAAGGTGAGAACCAGCAGAACCAGAATCATAACCCCATAAATCGGAATCAGCTTTACGGCCAGCCGTTCTACCTTAATATGGGAAATCGCGGAACCGATAAACAGCACGGTTCCCACCGGCGGCGTGATCAGGCCCACGCCAAGGTTGAAGATCATGATGATTCCGAACTGCACGGGATCCATACCAAGGCTCTGTACGATGGGCAGGAGGATGGGAGTCGCCACCAGGATGATGGGAGACATATCCATGATGCAGCCCAAAAACAGCAGGAGCGCATTGATAAGGAGCAGCAGAATCACCCGGTTGCTCGTGATGGAAAGGAACGCCGTGGCAAAAATCTGTGGCACGCGCAGATACGTGAGGAGCCACCCAAAGGCGGAGGACACGGATACCAGGATGAGCACCATGGAAAGCGTCTTGGTTGCATTTCCCAGGCACTCCCAGAACCCCTTTAAAGTCATGCCTCTGTATATGGCAAAGCTCACAAAAATCGCCCATACAACGGAAACCGCTGCCGCCTCCGTGGCGGTGAACAATCCGGTGACGACACCCACCATAACGATGAGAATAGTACACAGGCCCCAGAAGGAATTCACAAATGCCTTCCATGCATTTTTAATGCTGAACGGGCTCCCCTTGGGATAATTGTGTTTTAGGGCCATAAAGTAGCTGTAAATCATCAGGGAAATGCCCAAGGTAATTCCGGGAACAATCCCTGCCAAAAACAGACGTCCCACGGACACGCTCCCCGCTACCATGGCATAGATAACCATATTGTGGGAAGGCGGAATCAGAAGGCCCTGGATAGAGGTCGCCAGCGTGATGTTTGTGGAAAATTCCGGTTCATATCCCTGCTTTACCATCATGGGAATCAGAATGGAACCCAGAGAGGCCGTATCCGCCGCCGCGGAACCGGAAATGCCGCCGAAGAATGCGCTGTCCAGACAGTTTACCATCGCCAAACCGCCCCGCATCCATCCCACCAGGGCATCTGCCAGGCCGATCAGCTTATCGGAAATACCTCCTGCTCCCATAAGCTCACCGGAAACAATGAAAAACGGTACAGCCATCAGGCTATAGGAGTTAATTCCCTTGACCATAAGCTGGGCGCACTGCCGAAGCGGCAGCCCCAGGTACATCATAGTGGCCAGTGTAGCCAGTCCCACAGAAAACGCGATGGGAATCCTTAGAATCATCAGAATTAAAAAGGTGCTCATCAGCAGTAAAATTGCCATAGATGTGTCAGCCATTTTCTTTCTCCTCCCCGCCGTTGAGGAACCAGTCCCCAATTTTTTCTATTACGATAAGAAGCATTGCGACCCCCGCAATCGGTACGGACATATAAAGCCACATGGAAGACATGTCGAGACCGGTAAACCGCACATTCTGCATGCGCATGGCATACTGTCCGCCTCCTATAATCATAAACACGGAGAATACACCCATCAGTACATAGGCCAGCAGATCCAGCCATGCGATCGCCTTCTTGGGCAGCACGTAATCGAGAAGGGAAATGCGGATGTGGCTGTTAGTCTTAATCGCCAGGGCCGCACTTACCAAAGCCATATACACCATGCACATGAGCACCAGTTCCTCGCCCCAGGCCGGGCTGCTCTTGAGTACCAGCCGTCCCAGAACCGTATATCCGGTAATTACAATCATGATGACAAACAGGATCCTGCAGAATGTCAGATATGCTTCATAAACCGCGTTAAAAAACGCCCTCATAGTTCCACCTCTTTCTTAAAAAGTAAGAAGCTGTGAAAATGCGGGCTTTCTGCCGCTGTCTGAAATGTTGCATTTTCACAGCCCTTTTCCATTTTACTGTGCAGAAATTCGATCTACGATATCCTCCATGCCGGCGGAATACTTCGCAATCACGTCAGCAACCTTATTCTGCCATTCCGTCTTATCCGGAACTTCAACAATATTGACACCCTCGGACCTTAACAGCTCCAGCATCTCATCGTCATTCTCCTGGGCAGCATTCTTATTGTACTCCTCTGCCTCAAGTCCGGCATCGATCAAAATTTGCTGATCCTCCGGGCTTAACATGTTCCAGCTCTCCTCGGAAACGCATACCATACCAGAGCCATATACGTGGCCGTCCAGGATCAGGTTGGGCGCCACTTCCTGGAAGCGGTTGCTGTAGTAGCCGGACAGCGGCTGCTCCGCTCCGTCTACAGTTCCTGTCTGCAGGGATGAATACAGCTCTGAGAAGCTGATGGGTGTTGAAATTGCGCCGAACGCAGCAACCGTATCACTCATGAGCTCTGTGGTGGGCACGCGCAGCTTCATTCCGTTCAGGTCGTCAATGGTATTCACCGGATCTACCGTGAAAAAGTGGCGAAATCCTTCATCTACATAGAACAGGCCCACCATTCCAAGGCCCAGCTCCTGGGGCTCATTCTTAAGTTCCTCGCCCACATCGCTCTGAACCACATTCCAGTAGTGCTCCCTGTCCCGGATAATATAAGGCATGCTCAAAACGTTCAGCTTCTGCACACCAAAGTCTGACAGAGAACTAGTAGAGCAGCGGACAATGTCAATCACGCCGGAGCTGGTCTGGATGGTCTGGATGCCGTCCTTCTCATTTGCCAGCTGGCCCGCCGGATAAATGTCAATCTTGATGCGGCCGCCGGATTTTTCCGCCACCTGGTCCGCAAAATAGTAGGCGGTATCTGTCAGGAAGTGGCCGTCCGGATTCACCTCAGAATACCGCAGGATGATCTCCGGCTCCGCAGTTGACTCCGCAGCAGCCGCAGATGCCTCACCAGATGCCTCCCCCTGGGCCGCCTGAGTCGTGGAAGCCGCAGTCTCCGCCTGAGTCGATGAGGACTGGCTTCCGCCGCAGCCCGTCATTGCCAGCGCAGCCGCTATGCACATTGCCGATAACAAATGTATTTTTTTCATATCTAAAACACTCCTCTTTATCCCTTAAAATATTCTTCCAAATTACTCTTAAAAATGACAATCGATTTATCCAGATAATAGGACAGCTCCGGTTCTTCCTTCTTCGCCAGGTAGTTGAGAAGGATCCGCATTCCCTGCTTGACGTGGTGCTCCGCACCCTTGTGGATAATGTTTTGGATCACTCCCCGCCTCATATACTCCGCGCTTTCCGGGAACAGGTCTGTTCCCACCAGCCGTACCTTTCCTGCAAGTCCCAGCTCCTTCACAGCGCGGGCCAAAAGCAGGCTGCACCGGGCATTTACCGAGTAGAGTCCTTTAATATCCGGATCTGTTTTCAAACAGGAAACGATCTGAGAATAGACATCCACCCCGTATATTTCCACAAGACCGCAGGTGCACGCATTATCCCGCAGATACGCTTCAAACCCCTCAGCATTCAGCCGGTTGGAGGGCAGGAGCATGTCTCCGGCGCACAAGAGGATTTTCTCCTCTCCCCGCAGCTGGGCGGACAAAAGCTCTGCCGCAAGGCGGCCGTCCGTATTGTGGTTGGACTGAACGCAGCTGAGGCACTTGATATTTGTGGCCTCCTCGCTGACCATCACAATCGGAATCTGATGCTTTTCCATATATTTTAGGGTGGACAGGGCATCCTCGAAAAAGCGGCCTCCGGTTATGATACCGTCAACTTTATCGTCAAACTGGCGCATCACCCGCATGATTCCCGTTGTAAAGCTCTTTTCCCGCGTATCATTGTAGGGCACCTCAATGGCCTCAATATTGTAGGACAAAAGCTCCTCCGTAAACTCCCGGTATCCCTTCCATAAATATGTATAGTAATACCGATTGTCCCCCTTCGGCTCCGGGAAGGATACGATAATCTTCCGCGGCTTCCGCTTGAGGGCGGACGCTACCATGTTGGGCTTATAGCCCAGTTCGTCCGAGATTCGAAGTATATTCTTGCGTACTGCATCGCTGACGCCCTTTTTGCCGTAAAGCGCATTGTGGACGGTTCCGCCGGATACGCCTGCTGCCTGGGCAACATCATGGATGGTTACATTCCTTTTCATATTTCCTGTTTTCCTTTGATAAAACGTTCTATCATTTACGAGCTCATTTTACCTATTTACGCCCTTGAAATCAAGCAATTTTATGCAAAATATTCAACTTTGTAGGAATAAACAATGTTTTAGTAGTTATATTAGGCAGTATTGCTCTTTTATTTTTTGAGATAACGTTTTAGTATAAATATAGGCGTTTTAGCAAAACATCTTACCTATGCGAGGAGGAAATTTATGGAACAAACTGCGGGAATCCAGATTGAGTGCAGAATTACGAAAAAAGATTTTTCTATTTATAATTTTTACCACACCTTTATCCGCACAGGCATATGGTATAAATATCTTCTCTTTATGCTTTTGATGCTTGGACTGTCCATCCTTCATTTTTGCACGGGGAGCACCTCCTTCGGCATCATGTTTTTAATTTTTATGGCAGCTCCTCCTGCTATTCTCATCAAAAATTATCTTCTTGAAAATGCGGCCGTTTTCAAAGCCCATAACCTGGGAGAGGAGGGACAGTGGTTTTATACGCTGAAGCTCAGCCCCGACGGAATTCTTGCCTACAATAAAAAAGAGCATGTCTTTTACAGCTGGAAAGACATTTGGCGCATTGTCAGCCGAAAGGGATATTATTTTATCTATACGGCCAAGGATAAAGCTTTTCTTCTTCCGCCGGACAGCACTGGCAATCAGAGGGAATCTATCCGGTCGCTTCTGCAGGCAGCGGCAGGCAAAGGGTTTGTCTGATTAAAAAATCTCCGGATGGGAGCTTTCCTGCCCCCAAATCCGGAGATTTTCTTCATGTTTTCAGCCGTTTTCCGGTCTGTCTTCCCTCTTTATCAGCCCCCGCGTGCTTTTCTCCACCAGCCGCCGCGGCACCATAATCTGGTGCCCGCAGCCAATGCACTTGAGGCGGAAATCCGCGCCTACCCTAAGGATCTCCCATTGGCTGCTCCCGCAGGGATGGGGTTTTCTCAGCTTAACCACATCCCCCACTTCATAATTTATTTTTTCTGTCATCTTTTCCGCCGTCCTCAGCAATCGCCCAGAATATTGTCAATAGCATCCAGCTCTTCTTTCGTGAAAGCCGCAGCCGTGAGAGCCTGGACGCTGTTTTCCAGCTGCTCGGGCCTGCTGGCCCCCACCAACACGCTGGTAACCTCAGGTCTTCTGAGAACCCAGGCCAATGCCATCTGGGCCAAGGACTGTCCTCTCTCTTTCGCCATTGCGTCAAGCCTGCGGACCTTCTCGATATTGCCTTCACTAAGATAACGCTCTCCCACTGAGGTTCCCGCTCTCGATGCCCGTGAGCCCTGCGGAATCCCCTTTAAATATTTATCTGTCAAGGCCCCCTGAGCCAGCGGGCTGTAGCAGATGCAGCCCACACCTTCCCGGTCAAGGAGCTCCAAAAGCCCATCTTCCACACCGCGCTCAAACATATTGTAACGGGGCTGATGCAGAAGACAGGGGGTTTTGTTCTCCTTTAACAGGCGAATCATCTCCTCCGCCTCTTCCTTCGGATAATTGGAAATACCCACATAGAGCGCTTTTCCCTGACGTACGATATCCGAGAGCGCCTGGGCGGTCTCTTCCGCAGGGGTCGCAGGATCCGGCCTGTGATGGTAAAAAATATCCACGTACTCCAGTCCCATGCGCTTTAAGCTGGAATCCAGGCTGGATATCAGATATTTGCGGGAACCCCAATTTCCGTAAGGACCGGGCCAGAAATCAAATCCTGCCTTGGTGGAAATAAAAAGCTCCTCCCGATACTGCCCCAAATCGGACGCGAGGATTTTTCCAAAATTTTCTTCCGCCAGTCCCTTTGCAGGAGCTCCGTAGTTATTTGCCAAATCAAAATGGGTGATTCCCATATCAAACGCCTTAAAAAGGATCGCTTTCTGCTCCTCTAATGTTTTTTCCAGCCCAAAATTCTGCCACAGTCCCAAGGACATCCGCGGCAGAAGAATTCCGCTCCTTCCGCTGCGCTTATACTCCATCTTCTCATATCTGTTTTCCGCTGCCTGATACATGTCTTATTCCTTCCTTTCGCATCCATAAATCTAACAGTTCCCAACATCGCACGCCCGCTTATTCGGTAATCTCTGTTTATTCGGCGAGCCCCGTTGCTTCCGCAAGGACCTTTCCAATGCTGTCGTTGATTACCAGGTCCGCCTGTGAGTCCCGCGACGTGGCGCTCTTGTTGATGAGCACCAGCTTATTTCCCCTGTAATAGTCAATTAATCCCGCTGCGGGATAGACAACCAGAGAGGTACCGCCCACAATAAGCACATCCGCCCGAGTTATATACTCTACGGCTTTGCGCAGAATCCTCTGATCTAACCCCTCCTCGTAGAGCACTACATCCGGCTTGATGATGCCGCCGCAGCTGCATCGGGGAACTCCCTCGCTCTTTTTCACATAATCCAAATCATAAAACTCTCCGCACCGCGTGCAGTAATTTCTGTGAATGGAGCCGTGCAGCTCCAGCACCTCCCCGCTCCCCGCAGCCTGGTGAAGGCCGTCAATGTTCTGGGTGATCACTGCCCGGAGCTTTCCCTCCTGTTCAAGCTTTGCCAGAGCCTTGTGCGCCCCGTTGGGCCTGGCATCCGAAAAAATCATCCGCTCCTTATAGAACCGGTAAAACTCCTCAGGGTTTTTGACATAAAAGCTGTGGCTGATAATGGTCTCAGGCGGATATTTGTAGGACTGATTGTACAGCCCGTCCACACTCCTGAAGTCCGGGATCCCGCTCTCAGTGGACACCCCCGCTCCGCCAAAAAATACAATATTTTCACTGCCGTCAATCCATTCTTTCAGCTTCTGCCATTTCTCATCCATATTTGTCGCTCCCTTCTGCGGTCTGCCGCCCTCTTTTCCTGCCGTCATACTATCTCATCCAAAAATACCGGCCCCGGCCCCTTCACATACGCGCACCAGTAGGGAGGCTCCATTCCGCCCAAAAGCTCCTTCAAATCCCGGCCGCCTAAAATCCAAGCCGCCATCTGATCGATAGACAGCGAGAGCACTTCACTGGAGCGCAGAACGTGCGCGTCCGGCTCCTCCCATGTCTTCAGCATTCCCAAGGTCTGCGCCCGCTCCATAGAGCTGCCCGACGGCGTAATGCTCCATTTCCAAAGCCCGGCATTTTCCTCCAGAAGCTCATCCTTGATCCTTATCCGCACTTCCATGGCAGGACAAGGAGCCTCTTCGGAAAGGGAAACCGAAGGAGCCAGTGCCTTCAGACAGGTGATTCGTGCCATGATGGCAGGCCGGCTTTGGATCCCCTCTTTTGCCGGCAAGGCCGCCTTGTCCTCTCTGCAGTAGAGAAAGCGCCTCTCTAGCTTCTGTCTGCCCCAGAATGCCTCAAGAGCCCAGAGGCCGCCTGTCTCGTCAAACCAGCCATGTACCTCCCCGGCCTCGCTGGCAATTTCCCCTTGGAGAAGCTCCATATAGTTTTTATCCCGCAGGGCATAGACGCCAAATCGGGCGGCAAGCCAGGCATTCATCCACCGCGCCAGTTCCGCCGGCCTCTCGTCCAGGCGCAGCGGACGTTTTTCAAAAGCGGAGAGCACGCGCTCGTCTGGCCTCCAAAAGGGCTGATCATAAATATAGGAAAAACCAAAGGGCGTATACAGCGCTTCCGAGACAGGCATCAGAAAGCAGAAGGGCATTCCTTCCCTCTGCATGTCCTCTAAGAGGGCCGTCATAATCCTCCTCATATGCCCTTGACGGCGGCTGTCTTTTCGCGTAGCCACTCCCACAATGTACTCCAGCTCTGCACACACAGGCCCGACCCGCACCCGATAAGGATTGCCGAACGCCATCGAACAAATTTGTCCCCGGTCATCCTCCTCCGCCAGAACCCGGCTTTTTTCCACTTTTTTATTAAAATACCAGGAGACAAATTCCGGGGAATCCTCGGGAAACGCCTCCTCCCAGAGAGCACGGCAGGCATCAAATTCCTCTCTCTTCAAATACCGCATATTCGTCACTCCTCATCCCTCTGCCCCAATCACCGGACAGTCACTTATATTTTACCAGGGCCGCCGGCCGGTGGCTAGTACCATTTTAACTTTTGCCTCAGTATACGAAGGGATAAACTTCCCTTGTGCACTGAGGACAAGGCCGGAAACCTCCTATCCGAGATCCCCGGCCCTCTATTGTTCTATTCGGATACAATCCCTGCAGTCTAGCTTCCCTGGACAATCTCCTTCACAAGAAGCAGCCTCTGCCCCTCCTTCACCTGATCATCTGCCAGCTCATTGGTGGTGATAATATTTCCCACCGTGGTGTGAAATTTCTTGGCCACGGCCCACAGACTGTCCCCAGGCTGAACAATATAGCCCACAATGCCCGGCAGCTCCTGAAACTTTTTCATATCCATAGGCTTTACGCAGGCCCCGGTGATAATGGGTTCCGTAACGGGCTGCAGCACCAGAAAATCCAAGGTAATCACTGCCTTGACCTCTACCATATCGCCGCCCATCATCACGGCTCCAAGCTGTTCTAATCCCGCGTCCAGCTGATAGACGCTGTCCTCCCGGATCCCCCGAGCCTCAGCCGAACAGTGAAAGGGAAGCTGTTCCACGAAGGACTGAACCGGAGCCGCATCGTCGCTGGTGAGATACAAAAGCACAACCTCCAGCACCCCGTCGATCTGAAGGCTGTCCTCCGCTACCTCCACCTCATCCAGCTTCACTGCCCCTTCGCTGTGGCAGATCTGCAGAATTCTTGCGTCCTGCGGAAGAGACACCTTTTCCGTCACCTTTGTCTTGCATACATTCCGGGTGAGAATCTGATCAAAAGCCGCATCCTGACACTCCAGCTCAATCTCCGCTCCATTGGAATACATATCACTTAAAAGCTCTACCTCCTGTTCCTCATAGAGCTTGATGTCCAGCTCCAGAACAGCCTCAGCATCCATTTCCCGCATTTCCCCGTCATAATCCGGTTTTGCCTCCAAATCCCTGTGAGACAGACGCACCGTAATCATGGGAATCATATCCTCTTTCACATCGCTCATTTCGAGCTCCCCGGAAAACGGCAGTGTTTCCTCCATCCACTGGGCAGGCATATTCTCATCTTCCGGGCTGTATATTACAAAAATTGTCAATTCGCCCTCCAGATGAAGACTGCCGTCCAGAGGCTTCGCCGACACATCCCGCAGCTTCATCTCCCGCCACAGGAGCTGACCAATGTTGGGCTTCCCTCCATTTAAGCTAAGTTCCTCCTTAATCCGGTAGGTATCTTTTCTCCGCACTGCAATAGCCGCGGCATTGATTCTGCGCTTTAAGGTTTCCGCCTGGAGCGGCCCTGCGGCTGAATCTTCCAGAGCATCCGCCCGCCCCAGGGACGGCCCGCTTCCCGTTCCCGCCGCTCCTCCCGAATCCAGGCTTCCCGGCACCACATCCACCGCGGCTTCCACCTCCCGGAGAGCCTCAATCCGTACCTGAAGAGTGATAATCGCCTGAACTCCCAGCTTTCTTGAATGGATCATGTCCGTATTCAAATCCTCCAGCATCCAGGTGATCCCCACATAATCTTTTTCCTCTAAATCAGGAACATTTACGGTTTCCTCGAAGGGAATGCTCCCCCCCAAAGTCTGAAGTCCCCCTCGTTCTTTCCGATAGAGCACCTGAAATTCCAGACGTCCTTTAATTGCCACCTTATCCCCCTGATTTTTCACCGTCTCGATCTGTATCTCCCCGGTGTCCAGCATGACCTGCTCCATGTCGTCCATGGTGTCCGGCACGATAAAATCATCATCCAGCGTGATCTGGGTTGTCACATTCCCCTTCCATTGGTTCATATGTATCTGCTTTTTTATCAAATCCATAAAAACACCTGCCATCCCTCATAGTCTTTTAAAAATACCTATGCGGCAGGCAGGTTGTTTATGCGTAGTCATCCATAAAATGGTGTCGGATTCCATGCCGCACATATCCCAGGCAGGCATCCAAATTAATATTTTCTACGCTTTTCATAATGTTGGCATCGATGAAGGGGCTGTTTTTCCTGAGTGCACGTATTAGCTCCTTCATCTCTTGACGCTTAGAGGTGTGGACGATATCCGCGCCTAAGCCGGAATCGCCCGCCCGTGAATCCCCTGCGGCCATCTGCTCCCGCGCAATCTGCTCCGTAAAACGGCAGGCGCATTGAAGAAAATGAAGGGCATTGTACTCTTTCCATGCCACTATATCCTCCTCCTTCACATAATACAGCGGCCGGATTAACTCCATGCCCGGGAAATTCGTGCTGTGGAGTTTAGGCATCATGGTATTGATCTGACCCCCATAAAAAATCCCCATGAGAATCGTCTCAATCACGTCGTCAAAATGATGGCCCAGGGCAATCTTGTTGCATCCCAGCTTCCCGGCATTTGCATAGAGATAACCCCGCCGCATCCTGGCACAGAGATAACAGGGGGACTGGCCTGCGTCCGCCACGGCGTCAAAAATGTCCGAATCCTGGATGCGGATGGGAATGTTCATCCGAGCAGCATTTTCCTCAATCAAGGCCCGGTTTGCGGGATGATAGCCCGGATCCATCACCAAGAATTCCAGCTCAAACTTCGTACTGCTCTGGCGCTTCAGCTGCTGGAGACATTTTGCCAGGAGCATGGAATCCTTTCCTCCGGATATGCACACGGCAATCCGGTCTCCGTCCTCTACCATCCGGTACTCTTGAAGCCCCCGCACAAAGGGCCTCCAGATTGTCTTGCGGAACTGCTTGATAATGCTCCGCTCAATATTGATATGGGGGGCTTCCTCCTTCATCCCTGAATTTTCTCCTTTCCCGCGAGTTCTTTCAGGGTTTCCTTTAAGGCAGCAATCTCCGCCTCCATCTCCCCCATTTTCCGTTTCATCTCCTCGTACTCCTCCAGCGTCATAGTCTCCTTCTGCCGCGGAAGAGAAACTCCATCCTTCTTCACCGGCCGAGCCGGAACTCCCGCCGCAGTCACATTGTCCTCCAGCGGCTTTAAGAGAACCGCGTTGGCCGCGATGGAACAGTTATCTCCCACCTCAAAAGCCCCCAAAATCTTGGCTCCGGCTCCCACCATCACATTATTTCCCAGGGTGGGGTGGCGCTTTCCCTTCTTGGTTCCCACACCGCCCAGAGTGACGCCCTGATAGATGGTACAGTTGTCTCCCACCACTGCGGTCTCCCCGATCACCACGCCGCTTCCGTGGTCAATGAGAATGCCGTGCCCCAGCTCAGCGCCGGGGTGAATCTCAATCAAAGTAAAAAACCGCGCAATCTGCGAGATGAGTCTGGCAATAAAAAACATCCGGTGTTTATAAAACCAATGCGCAAAGCGGTGCCATATCAGGGCATGAACCCCTTGATATAAAAGCAGAACCTCCAGCCAGTTTCTGGCTGCAGGGTCCCGCTCCTGCACCGCCTTTATATCCATCCATATCTCTTTGAATATCATTGCTGTCACAGCCTTTCCATAATACTGCCCGCCCGTTTCGTTTCTAAAGGCACTGCGTGAAATACCCTTTAGGGTACAGTATAGCATATGATATTCTATTTAAAAAGGATTTTTTACAGCAGCCCGGCTACCTTATTACTGAAATACCACCGGATTTTCGAGATACTCTGTTTTTATCACAATGTAGGGAAACGACTGGCCTCCCCCCGTATCCTCATTCTTCCCCGGCCCCAGAAGCTCAGTGCATATGACAATGGAGTTGTCCGTAAGGTACAGCTCATTGACCGAAATGCTGTATCCCCCCGTAGGCTGCACACCGTAGCCCACCGCGATATAGAGATTCTGATTATCCGTATACGTCAGCTTAAAGGGATCGGCCTGCTTCTGAGCTATCAAGTCTTTGAGCTGCTGGGGCGTCTCCATATCCCCCACTACGGTAAATTCCAAATCCCGCACCTTCTCCCCGCTGTCCTTTCCGGCACTGCAGCCTCCCAGCAGCCACACGCACAGGCCCAGCACCGCAAGACCCCCTATGTACGCGCGCCTCCACACACGCAATTTTCCCTGTCTCATAAAATAAAAAACCTCCCGGAATATTTGGATACAGTTACTACCAATATATTCCGGGAGGAACGATTTATGCGCTCCTTAGCAAATCTTGCGGATCCAGCCCTCGGGAGCCTCC
>CALWBS010000136.1 GCA_944376135.1 uncultured Enterocloster sp. | reverse complement strand
GTGGAGCGCACGATCCGGATGGATGGAAATGAAGTGACCGGCTGGGTATGGGGCTCTGACGAGGATCCGGAATACTGTGTGATTTACGGAAGAAATGAGGCGGGAGAGACCAACTTCTACCGCTATGACATGAAAGATACGGAGCGCACGCTTCAGAGATATTTTGCGGATCCGGCGATTGCGGATTCGGTTTCCCAGGATGTGTACGACGAGCTGGCGGTTCAGTATGACTCCCTGCGCAGCGACTTCAACTTGTTTAGGATTCTGCTCATTGCCGCTATCGTCATCGCTCTGGTGCTTCTGGTGCTCCTGGTCATCGTGGCTGTGAGCAAAGGCGGAAAGAGACAGACGGGATCTCGGGGAGGAAGCGGAGACAAGCCGCGCCGTGTGCCTGAGGAGCGGACAAGCCGCAGGAGAGAGGCTTCCCCCCGTGTGCCGGCTCAGACAGAAGCCCAGGAGGAGCCGGAGGAGATGGACTCTTTGGAAGAAGAGGAGGCATTTGCCGTCTCAGCGGAAGAGTATCCGGAGGATGCATACGAATCTGAGGATGTATATGAACCGGAAGATGCGTATGAATCTGGGGATGCGCATGAAGAGCCCCAGCCGGCTGCAGACTCCGCGGGCCGCTTAGAGGAACCGGTTCAGTCCCGGCCGGTCTATGAGGAAGAGGAATGGGAGGAGGATGACGCCGAGGTAGTGTATGAGGAGCCTGCACAGCCGGAGGAGGAGCCCGCTCCACAGGCGGCGAAGCCGGTATCCCGGCCGGAACGGGCGTATGCGGCAAAGAAGCAGCCAGCTCCGGAAAAGAAAGAGACGGCGCCCCCAAAAGCACCGGCAGGACATCCGGCCCCGTCACCGGATGACGATTTTGAGATATTTGATTTATAGTCACATTGGATGTCCGGAAATGTTTCATTTTAAAGTAAGAAGGGAAAGGAAGAAAAGAGATGTACTGCATTAAGACCATTAAAGAGGATTTATTTTGGGTAGGAGGCACAGACAGGCGTTTGGCGCTGTTTGAGAATGCGTTCCCCATCCCCAGAGGGGTTTCCTACAATTCGTATGTGCTTCTGGACGAGAAGACTGTACTGTTTGACACGGTAGACCGGGCAATCTCCCAGCAGTTCTTTGAAAACTTGGACGCTGTCTTAAAGGACCGGCCGCTGGACTATGTGGTGGTGGACCACATGGAGCCGGATCACTGCGCTACGTTGGGTGAGCTGGTAGCCCGGTATCCGGATATGAAAGTGGTTTGCAACGCAAAGACGGTTTCCGTCATCAAGCAGTTCTACAATTTTGATATTGACGCAAAGGCGGTTGTAGTCAAGGAGAAGGATACCCTGACGACCGGAAAGCACACGCTGACCTTTGTGATGGCGCCCATGGTTCACTGGCCTGAGGTTATGGTCACCTATGATATGACGGATAAGATCCTGTTCTCCGCCGATGCCTTCGGCACTTTTGGCGCTATGAACGGCAACCTCTTCGCTGACGAGGTGAATTTTGAGCGGGACTGGCTGGATGACGCCAGAAGATATTATACGAATATTGTGGGCAAGTTCGGCCCTTCGGTGCAAACCCTTTTGAAGAAGGCGTCCGCACTGGAAATTGAGATGCTCTGCCCCCTGCACGGCCCTGTGTGGAGGGAGAACATCGGCTGGTACGTGGACAAGTACCTGACCTGGAGCAGCTATGCGCCTGAGGAGAAGGCCGTGATGATCGCCTACGGCTCCATCTACGGCAATACGGAGAACGCGGCCAACATCCTGGCCTGCCGTCTGGCGGATCTGGGCGTAAAGAATATCGCCATGTACGATGTGTCTTCCACCCATCCTTCCTACCTGATCTCGGAGGCATTCCGCTGCAGCCATCTGGTTCTGGCCTCCGTGACTTATAATGGCGGCCTGTTCAGCTACATGGAGCATTTCCTGTCCGACCTCAAGGCTCATGGCCTTCAGAACCGGACCGTGGCTCTCATTGAGAACGGCTCCTGGGGCATTCTCTCCGGAAAGATCATGGGAGAGGCGCTGGCCGGCATGAAGAACATGAATGTTTTGGAGGGAACGGTTTCCATCAAGTCCTCCCTGAAAGACGGACAGGAGGATTCCCTGGAGGCGCTGGCGAAAGCGGTTTGGGAGTCTATGCAGTAATCACCTGTACGCCGTAATGCTCCAGCCAGAAATCGACCTGGAGCAGGTAGGCCAGCATCTGGGGGCCGGCCATGAGCTGGCCGTACCAGGGCCTTCCGTAGTCCTTGACGCTGGTGATAAACTGCCGCAGTTTTTCTTTATCAATAAATTCCATTACAGGGGAGCCGCCCTCCAAGCGCTCCTCTATTTTTTTTGCCAAAATTCGTTCGTAGTTTCTGTCATAGGTCTTAGGATAGGGCGATTTTTTGCGCCGCAGAACATCTTCGGGGAGAAGCCCCATGGAGCACTGCCGCAGGAGTTCCTTTTCCACACCGCCCCGGGCTTTCATCTCCCAAGGGACATTCCACAGATATTCGATAATCCGGTGATCCGCAAAAGGGACCCGGGCCTCCAGGCCTGAGTACATGCTGGTTCGGTCCATGCGGTTTAAAAGGGTCTGCATGAACCAGGTCAGGTTCAGCCAGGAAATTTCCCGGCGCCGGGCCTCTTCGGGGGTGTCTTCTGCCAGCCGCGGGGTCTGGGCCAGGGAGCGGATGTAGGCCGCGTTTACATAGCCATCCATGTCCAGATATTCGGCGAATTCTTTCTTTAGGAGAAACTTTCTCGGGCTTAAATCCATGGACCAGGGGAAAGTGCGGGCCTGAAGGCATTCCTTCCGGTGAAACCACGGGTAGCCGCCGAAGATTTCGTCCGCGCATTCCCCGGTGAGCGCTACCTTGTGGTCTTTTGCAACCAGAGAGCAGAAGTGAAGGAGGGAGGAATCCACATCCGCCATGGCAGGAAGGTCATGGGCCAGGACCGAGTCCGCAAGGCAGTCCGCCTGGGTGGCGCTTGTGCACTCCAAATGGTGATGGCGGGTGTTAAGATACTCGGCCATTTCATCCGCGTAGGGACGGTCCTGAGAGGGCTGGAAGGAGTTAGCGGTGAAATTCTCCGCATTTCCGGCAAAGTCAAAGGCGTAGGTGTCCAGGATTTTTCCGCGCTGTTTTAACTCTCCGGCACAGATAGCGGAGACCAGGCTGGAGTCAAGGCCGCCGGAGAGAAAGGTGCAGATTGATACGTCCGACACCATCTGCCGGCGGACGGCGTCCCGCACAAGAAAGGCGGTCTTTTCCACAGTCCGCTCGAAAGAATCTGTGTGGGGGCGGCTTTCAAGCTTCCAGAAGGCCTCCTGGCGCAGGCCATCTGGGGCGAGGGGGAGCATATGTCCGGGGAGCACCTCGCGCACATCCCGGAACACGCCGCAGCCCGGCGTGCGGGCAGGGCCCAGGGAGAAGATTTCGTTCAGTCCCTCTTTGTCCGCCTGGGGGACGATTTCCGGAACAGCAAAAAGCCCCTTGGGCTCAGAGGCGAAAAAGAGTTCTTCCCCCCGTACCGTATAAAAAAGGGGCTTTACGCCTGCACGGTCTCGGACCAGGCAGAGACGGTTTTTGGCCGTGTCCGCGATGGCAATGGCAAAGATGCCGTTTAAGCGCTTCGCGAAGTCCGGGCCGTACTCCAGGTAGCTTTCCAGG
>CALWBS010000135.1 GCA_944376135.1 uncultured Enterocloster sp. | reverse complement strand
CATGTGGTTCCCACGTACCAGATTTATGTGGCGGGACAGGGAATCGGGTGCCCCGGGCATTCCTGGCAGATGACCGCCTACAGCGGCAGCCATGTGGGAATCGCCAGTATGCTTTGCGCGGCAAAGGTGATGGGCCTTTCCGGACTGCGCCTTTTGGAACAGCCGGAGTTGGTGAAGGCTGCCTGGGACAATTTCCATCAGAATCAGACGGAACCCTATGTGAGCCCCTTGCCGGAGGATTTGAAGCCGGACCTGGAGGGATAGAAAATGGGTGAAGTGCTATGGCTCTCCGGGGCGGATGTGGAGAAAACCGGCGTCTGCTGTCTGGAGGAAACCGTAAAAATCGTGGAGGAGGCGTTTGGTCTGTTTGACAGGGGAGAGGCATTTCTGGTGCCTGAGACAGCTCTGCATCTGTCATCCGACGGACAGGACCAGGCGTGCTATGCACTGCCTGCCTATGTGGGAGGAGAGCTTCCGGTGTGCGGCGTCAAGTGGACGGCCCACGGGCCGGCAGCCGGACCGGAAGAATCGCGGATTCATGCGGCGGTAATTCTCAACGAGGCAGAAGGAGGCAAGCCGCTTGCCATGGTAAACGGTACGGAAATCGGGGCGGCGCGCACAGGCGCCGTGACGGTCCTGGCCCTGAGGCATCTGGCTCCAAAGCAGGTAAAAAAAGTGGCGCTCTGCGGCGCGGGGGGACAAGCTGTGCGCCAGCTTCAGGCAGTGCTTTTGGCCCTGCCCCAGGCGGAGGAGATTGCCATATGGAGCCGGGGAAATGAGCGGAATAAGCGCCTGGCTCGACGTTTCCAGGCGGATGCCCAGCCGCTTTTGCGTCCGGTGGAATATTTGGAGGAGGCTGTGGAAGGGGCGGACGTAATCATTGCGGCGACCTCCGCAGCAGCCCCGTACCTGACACCGGAATGTGTCCGCAGCGCGTCCCTGTACTGCCACATTGGATTTCATGAGATTTCCCGGGAGGCGGTGGATGCGTTTTCCTATATTGTGGCGGATACATGGGAGGAGGCCAAAAACGTCAGCGGCCAGTCCCTGTTTCGGTATTATCGGGAGGGAAGTCTGGACGAGAAGCGGATCACGGGAACATTGGGGGCCGTGATTTCCGGGCGGCTTTCGGTTCCCCGGGGAACGCCGGACAAAAAGGTGTTTTTTGACTCTTTTGGACTGCCGATTTTTGATGTGAGTGTGGCCCGGGAGGCGTACCGGCGCGGGCGCGCCGCCAATCTGGGAATGCGCCTCCCCTGGTAAAAAGGCGGCAAGGATAGGAGAAAGGACAGAGAATCTATGGGTGTAAATTTTGATTATGCAATTGACCGGAGAAATACAAACTGCTCCAAATATGACGGGATGGAGGCATCCTTCGGCCGGAATGACCTTCTGCCGCTCTGGATTGCGGATATGGATTTTCCCGTTCCGGAGGCGGTGACGGAGGCTCTTAAAAAGCGGGCTGAGCACCCGGTCTATGGATATAATATTTTTCCAAAAGGGTATTTTGAAGCGTTCGCGTCGTGGACCGAGCGGCACCACGATTGGAGCCCTAAGAGCGCCTGGGTGTGCCATACGCCGGGGGTTCTGACCGCGCTCTCCACAGCGATTTTGGCATTTACGCAGCCGGGGGATCCCGTGCTCATCCAGCCGCCGGTGTATTTTCCCTTTCAGAGTACGCTTGAGGCGCTTGGGCGGACGGTTTTAAACAATCAGCTCCTCTATGAGGACGGGCATTTTTCTATTGACTTTGCGGACTTTGAAGAAAAAGCCAAAAAGGCCAAGCTGTTTATATTCTGCAGCCCCCACAATCCGTCGAGCCGGGTGTGGAAGCGGGAAGAACTGGAGCGGATCGAGGCGGTCTGCCGGAAAAACAACCTTCTGGTGTTTTCCGATGAGATTCACTGCGACATTGTCTATCAGCCGAATAAGCATACGGTGTTTGCGAACCTGTCCGAATGGGCAAGAGAGCACTGCATAATTGCCATGGCTCCCAGCAAGACCTTCAATCTGGCGGGACTGGAGATGTCCCACATCACAATTCCGAACAAGGAGCTTCGGGAAAAATTCCAGTATCTGCTGCGGTACGGCCTCCATGTGGCTAATGGGAATTCCTTCGGCATTGCGGCCGCCCAGGCAGCCTATACCCACGGCGAGGAGTGGTACCGGGATTTGATGGCCTATCTGACGGGAAATATCGAGTTTTTGGATGAGGCCCTGAAAAAATGGATTCCCCAGGTCAAGCTTGTCCGGCCGGAATCCACCTATATCCCGCTGCTTGATATGGAGGGACTCCATATGGACAGTCAGGAGCTCTGGGATTTCATGATTCAGAAAGCTGGGGTAGCGCTCCACGCCGGTCGAACCTTTGGTCCGGGAGGAGAGCAGTTTATGCGGATTAATGTCGGCACCCAGCGGGCAAATCTGCAGCTGTTTATTGAGCGTCTGCGGACTGCTCTTGCAAGGCGATGAGAAGGGATTGAAAAATGGGGGCTGCCGCGTACACGAAAAAAAGCCGGCCCGCAAAGAAGAATATCAAATGCAGGCACCCCATGCGGATTTACGTATGGGGTGTTCCTTTTGGGAGAACAGAGGCGGAGCGCTCCCGCTCGTATTGACTGACGGTCACGATCAGATTGTGGATGTGCTGCTTCATGATCCGGCGGGCTCTGTCCGGGTCCCGGGCCTCGATAGCCCTAAAAATGCTCCTGTGATCGCTGGGATTGCCCACGGAGGATGCGTTGATTATATGTTCGATCTCGGGCGAATAATCCCGATCGGTACGCAGCATCGTCACGACAGCTTCCAAAACGGGGTTCCCGGAAGCGCGGGCAACTGCGATGTGGAAAGGGGCATCGGTTTCGGCCATGCTGGCGCCTGCTCGGGTCAGATGTGCGGCCTCTTCGACAATTGACCGCATCGTCTGGATATTTTCTTCGCTGGCATTTTGGGCGGCAAGGGCAGCAGCCTCAGGCTCGACGATCTCCCGGGTGACCAGCAGATTGCGGAGATGCTCCCCAAAGCCATTGTTGAAAATCTCAATGGTGTCCAGAACGGCCTTGGCCTGACGTCTCTCCGCTGCGAGTTCTTTCAGCCGTGCCGCTCCCACGGGCGTGATGATCCGTCCGCGGGAGCGGCCGTTGTATTTCTCACTCTTTAAAAAGCCCTGCTTTTCAAATCTGCGCAGATAGCGTCCAATTGTAGCTTCGCTGATGGAACCGGAATCCTCACTTTTGAGCATGTCCGCCAGAAATCCCGCCCCGATGGGTTTTTCATACTGGGAAATCATCTGAAGCAGAAGGTATTCTGTCTCTTTTGAATCAAAATCACTCATCGGCATCTCCTTAATTTCTGCGTTGCCTGCTGGCCTCACATTCTATAGTTATTGTACTATAGATTGCTCCCTTCTGCAAATAGGATCGCGGCAAAACTTTGAAAACAGCGGGAAAAATCGGCTGCATTTCATGCTTTGTATCCTTTTCTTCTTCTGGGCCGTTATAGTATAATAAGAGAACCAGATAAAGCATTGGAGGAGGGCGCCAGCATGAAAAGGATTAGGGGGACAATCGCACAAATTATCAGCGGGGTGCTGCTGGCCGTGTTGGTATCCGGCTGTGGGAGGTCGGACTTGGAGGAGAGAAGCACAGGGAAGCCGGCAGCCGATGAAAGCGGGGCGGAAGAAGGGAGTTATGGGGAATTGATTCAGCAGGTGCGCGACTGTATTGCAGGAAAAGAAGGGGAAGGCCTGACAGCCGGGGAGGATTTCAGTATTGCCCTGCTGACCTGCGGCAGCTATGGAATACCGGGATACCTAGAAGAAGATATCAACGGGGACGGAACCAGCGAGCTCATTTTTGGGGTGACGGGGACGGATCCGGCGCTGTCTGATACATGGGACGGCGTTATCTATGATATTTATACAATCTCTGACGGAAAAATAGTACATGTGCTGAACGGCTGGGAGCGGAACCGCTATTATTTATGTGAAAATGGGATGCTTGCAAACGAGGGAGCCAGCGGAGCCTCCGATTTCAGCTATTCTTATTATACATTTGACGGCGTAAACCTGCATTTGAAGGAGTCGGTGATTTATGACGGGGTGAGGGATGAAGAACAACCGTGGTTTTACCTTGCCGGGGGATCGGATTCGGCCGAATCCGGCGGCAGTGCGGAGGATGCGGAACCAATCAGCGAAACGAGGGCAGAAGAAATCAGGGAAAAGTATGTTTATACACATCCTGCATTTATCCCATTACAGCAGCTATCTGCACTTCAGCCGTCTGAGTCCGCGCAGAGCTGGCAGGAAACCAATTGACAGGCGCTTTACAAACCGCTCAATTTGTGCTAGAGTAGGAAAATGTGAGCAGAACAGGTGGCCGCTGCTGCGAGTCCGCAAGGGCGCAGGAGAGGAAAGTCCGGGCTTCACAGGGCAGGGTGCCAGATAACGTCTGGCGGAGGCGACTCCAGGGACAGTGCAACAGAAATGTACCGCCCGCCGTTTATCCGGCGGGTAAGGGTGGAAGGGCAGTGTAAGAGACTACCGCCCGGCTGGCAACAGTCGGGGCACATGTAAACCCCACTCGAAGCAAGACCAAACAGAAGGCATATGGCGGCCCGTCAGCCTTCGGGTAGGTTGCTTGAGGCTGCCGGCGACGGCAGTCCTAGATAGATGGCCATCCAACGACA
>CALWBS010000134.1 GCA_944376135.1 uncultured Enterocloster sp. | reverse complement strand
GCTCTCTGCCTGCCTTCTTTTATAGGGCGAAGCCCGTGACCGAGCTGGAGCGAAGCGGAAGCGAGGTGCACTGCGGACCAGGGAAGCCAGTACCCTGTCTCCCACAGGCGATGCCGTCAGGCGAGCCTACTCAAAGCCCACAAGCGATGCCGTCAGGCGAGCCTACCCAAAAAGCCAAAGTGCGATGCCGCCAGGCGAGCCCCCCAACACAAAAGAAAGGTTCCATCCCCATGAAATACATCCCACGTCACATAATCCATCCATTCATCCCCGCTGTTCTCCTCCTGGCGGCCGCCCTCACGGGCTGTTCTGCCGCCGCTGCGCAGCAGGACCAGGCGGAGGCAACGCCCTCCAATGCCCTGGTCATCGAGACAGTGCCGGAGACAATCGCACCCCTGGGTCTGGAAGGTCAAATCCTTCCAGGCCTTGACGGCGTGGATCTTCCGGACGCAGAGCCGGCGCCGGAGTACCTGCGTGTGGGCGTGCGCCATGAGATTGTAAAAAAAGTCCAGCAGCGTCTGATGGATCTCGGCTTTATGGACAACGACGAGCCCACAGATTACTACGGGGAGGCAACCCGGCAGGCGGTGCTTCATTTTCAGAGGCAGAATGAGCTCCCCATGGACGGAATTGTGGGAAATACCACCTGGGATGCACTCATGGCAGAGGATGCCAAGTATTATGCAGTATCCAAGGGCACCGAGGGTGAGGATATCAAGCGGATTCAGCAGCGTCTCTACGAGCTGGGATATCTGGCGTCCGCAGACCAGGTGACGGGGAATTTCGGCGATTCCACCGAGGCGGCCGTCTTAAAACTTCAGGAGGTCAATGGTCTTACACGGGACGGCAAGGTGGGCCAGCAGACATTTAACCTCCTCTACAGCGACGAGATTAAGCCGAACTACCTTTCTTACGGGGAACACAGCGAGGTGGTTCTGGCAGCACAGCAGCGTCTGAAGGATCTGGGATATTTGACTACCACGCCGGACGGCGCGTTCGGACAGGATACGGTGATCGCCGTCAAGCAGTTCCAGGCGAGAAATGACCTGGTTGTGGACGGCTATTTAGGACCCTCCACCCGCATGCTCTTAGAGAGCGGGGATGCAAGGCCCAACGGCATGATGCTGGGCGAGCAGGGAGATGCGGTCAGCCGTATTCAGGAGCTCTTGAGCAAGTACGGATACCTTTCCTCCGCCAATGTGACGGGATACTATGGAGAAATCACGGAGAACGCAGTGCGCAATTTCCAGTCGAGAAACGGACTGACGGCCGACGGACTGGTCGGTATGCAGACCATGGCAAAGCTGACCGGGGATGATGTGAGGCGTGCTGCCGCAGGAAGCACAGCGGGAGGCAGCGGCCAGTCCAGTTCATCCGGACGGGGCCAAAGCTCGGGCGCCGGAAGCTCGGGCGCTTCGGGGGGAAGCACCACCCAGGCACCGCCGCCGCCCGCATCAGGAAGCGGCGTGTCCGCTCTGATTTCCGCGGCTACGTCCCGGCTGGGAAGCCCCTATGTATGGGGAGCTAAGGGACCCAATTCCTTTGACTGTTCCGGATTTGTATACTGGTGCTTAAATCAGGCAGGAGTGGGCCAGAGCTATCTGACCTCTTCGGGCTGGCGCAATCCGGGCCGGTACACCAGGGTCAGCAACTTCAGCGATATACAGGCAGGAGATATTGTTGTGGTAAGAGGCCATGTGGGAATTGCTACAGGCGGAGGCATGGTAATCGACGCTTCTTCCAGCAACGGCCGTGTGGTGCACAGAAGCTTAAGCCAGTGGTGGGCCAACAACTTTATCTGTGCCTGGAGAATTTTCTAAAGAAAGGGAGGATGGGGATATGCAGACCATACTGGTATGCGATGATGACAAGCAGATTGTGGAAGCGATTGACATTTACCTCACAGGAGAGGGATACCAGGTAATCAAGGCGTATGACGGATATGAAGCCCTGGATTACCTGGCGGAGCACAACGTGGATCTTCTGATAATGGATGTGATGATGCCGGGCCTTGACGGAATCCGGACCACTCTCAAGGTGCGGGAGACGAGCAGCATTCCCATCATCATCCTCTCGGCAAAATCAGAGGACACAGACAAGATTCTGGGTCTGAACATAGGGGCGGACGATTACATAACAAAACCGTTTAATCCCTTAGAGCTGGTGGCCCGGGTGAAGTCCCAGCTTCGGCGCTATACTCAGCTTGGCAACATGACCCAGCAGAACGAGGGTCAGGTGTATAAATGCGGAGGCCTTCAGATTAATGACGACAACAAGGAAGTAACCGTGGACGGGGAGCCTATCAAGCTTACGCCCATTGAGTACAATATTCTTCTTTTGCTGGTAAAAAATGCGGGAAAAGTATTTTCCATTGACGAGATTTATGAGCAGATCTGGAATGAGGAGGCTATCGGGGCAGACAATACGGTTGCGGTCCATATCCGTCATATCCGTGAGAAAATCGAGATTAATCCCAGAGAGCCAAAGTATCTGAAGGTGGTCTGGGGCGTGGGATATAAGATTGAGAAGCAGTAGGTGGTTGTATGGCAGAGGCTAAGAAGAAACTGAGGAAGAGAAAAGCCGTACTCACCCTCGCCCACATTCTGTTCATGCTGTGTCTGATTGCCGGAGTCAGCGCCATGTATCTCAGCGCCAATTACGGCCGGGGCGTCAAGTGGATTTTTGACGACGTGTATGAGGACTCGGAGTCGTTCAGCCTGCAGCTCGGGGCGGATATCTCCAACGTATTCACCTATGCGGGCTATAAAAATATGTTTGAGACTAACGGCCGTCTGGATATGTACAAGCCCATTATGATGACGACCAATGGGCCGGGGGACACGGAGGAGTGGACCCTGGACGATGTGGTCCGGTACGGGAAAGTCATGGGGTATTATCTGGACAGTGATTATAATGTGGCGGGAGCTCCGTGGTCCATGGGGGATGACGATGAGGATCAGGAGACAGAGGTGGACATCACGTATTATACGGACAATCCCAGCTTCTTTGAGGCCACAGGTTTAGCGCCCCGGATGACAAAGTACGAGCTGGTCATCCAGCTTTTGAATGAGCTGGGGAAATATTACAAGACGTATAATTATTACATGGAGGGAAGCACGAACTTTTATTTCCGCATCAGCTATACCAGCGACGAGGGGAAGGAAACGCTCTACACGAATATGGAGGACATGTCCATTGAGGAGATGCGGGATGTGGGAAAGTATCTGTATATACAGGGGAATACCATTGAGATATACAGCAACCTGTCCGCAATCCCGGACAACGCGGCAACCCTCCTGGAGCGCTGGAACCCCTATAATAATGACCAAAATTATATGATTGTCGCGGTAAACACCGACTATCCGGACAACGATGCCTATGCCCAGCAGGCGGCAGCCTACGGGGCGGACAGAAACGCCTATATTCTGGGGATGGGAGGCGTGATTTTAGGGCTGATCGGCTGCTTTGCCACGCTGCTTTTTATGGCCATTGTGTCCGGCCATGTGGAGGATGATTCGGAGGAAATCCGGCTTTACCCCATTGACGAGATTTATACGGAGCTATTCCTTCTCCTGTGGGTGTTGGCCTCAGCGGCCGCATTTGCACTGCTTCACTACGGCGGTCCGTGGTTTGTAGGGCTCTTCGCAGTTGAGGATCAGTGGGATTATTGGAATAAGGTGTTGATGATTGTCGCAGTTTACGTGAGTGTTCTCCTGGGCGGATTTTCTCTGGCTCGCCGCTATAAGGCGAGATGTCTCTGGCAGCACAGCCTGCTCAAAAAGCTGCAGGACTCCCTGAAAGATTATATGGGGCGCATCTCCTATGCGGCTCGGATTGCGATGCTGTACTTGTTCTTTTTAATCGGAAATGGAGCAGCTCTCTGGGGCCTGGTATTTCTCTTTGCCAACCGGGAAAATATACCGGGCTATCGTCTGCTGTTTATGACCTTGATTCTGATCTTGGCAGGAACGGACAGTCTGATCTTCCATCTTATGTTCCGCAAGGCGGTTCAGAGGGATCTTTTAAATGAGGCGGTGAGCAGCATTTCTAAAGGGGATACAAATTACCGCATCGAGCTTGACCGGCTCACGGGCAAAGAACGGGATATGGGAGAGCATATCAACAACATCAGCAGCGGTCTGGGGACGGCTCTGATGGAGCAGGTGAAGAGCGAGCGCATGAAAGCGGATCTTATCACCAATGTATCCCATGATATCAAGACACCCCTCACATCCATTATCAACTATGTGGATTTGATTAAGAGGGAGAAGATTGAAAATCCTAAGGTTGCGGCCTATCTGGAAGTGCTGGATCAGAAGTCCCAGCGGCTCAAAACGCTGACTGAGGATCTGGTGGAGGCATCGAAAGCCAGCTCCGGCAACCTGAAGCTGGATATGGCGGACATTAACCTGGTGGAGCTGGTTCAGCAGACAAATGGGGAATTTGAGGAGCGGTTTGAGCAGCGCCATCTGGAGCTGGTGCCCGGCCTGACCGAGGATGCCCTGATTATCCGTGCGGATGGAAGGCGGCTGTGGCGAGTGCTGGAGAACCTCTACACTAATGCCTTTAAATATGCCATGGAGCGCAGCCGCGTCTACGTGGATGTGAAGGAGGAGGAGGGACGCGCTCTGTTCACCATCAAAAATATATCGGAAAAGCCCCTCAATATAAGTCCGGACGAGCTGACGGAACGGTTTGTGCGGGGCGATGTATCCAGAACCACAGAGGGAAGCGGGCTGGGGCTTTCCATCGCCCAGAGCCTAACGGAGCTTCAGGGCGGAGTGTTCCGGCTGGAAATCGATGGGGACCTGTTCAAGGCCTCTGTAATCTTTCCGTTGGAGCGGTGTGAGAAAAAGGGAGAAAGGCTCCTGGCCGAAGGGAATGCGGAGGAGAACGCCAAAGAGGAAGATGATGCGCAGGAGAATGCGCAACCGGGGAAGGCTCTCTCTCCGGATGGAAGCGGCGAGGAAGAATCCGCTGAAGCAGATTCAGAACAATCATAAGAATATAAAAACAGGAAGATATCTCGAGATGAGAGTCTTCCTGTTTTTTTAGTACTATGGGTTTTCCGAAACCGCAGGCGCTTTATTGATACTCAAATACGTTGATCCAGCTCTCTAAGAGCTCCTTCTCTTCTGGTCTCTTGTAAGAAAGCTGAGCGGCAGCCACGATGGGAAGCCATCCCTGGACGTAGCGCTTCTCCGTGCCGGTCTTCTCGCAGAAGATGTCCATGTACAGCTCCGCCTTCTTCTTGTCCTTTAAGGAGAGAAGGAGGTAGGTTCTGGCCACATCGGCGCTGGCATTGCCCTGAGAGGCATGTACCCAGTCGATTACGTACATTTTGCCGTCGTCTCCCACAATGATGTTGGAAGGATTGAAGTCACCGTGACAGAGCTTGGTGTGCTTGGGCATACCGTCCAGACGGGTCTGGAGTTCATAGCGCTGGCTGTCATCCAGCTGCTCCACAGATTTTAAAGAGCGCATGGTTTTCTCTTTTAACTTGTTGAGAAGGGGGCATGCCTGGGCATGGATGTGAAGGTGAAGATCCACCATCTGCTCCATATACTCTTCCAGCTTGTCCGGATTCTCCTCCATAAGCGCTTCCAGTGTCCGGCCAGGAACATACTCCTTGAGGATGGCCCAATGGCCGTCCACCGTGGTCACACCGAGGATCTTGGGAACATTCAGAGCTTCAATGGTTTCCACGCGGGCATTGCAGAGGGCTTCGTTCAGGACTTCGGCCTTGGGAAATCCCTCGCAGAATTCCTTGATGACAGTGTCGCCATCGCGGTAAATGGTTTTCTTGGCACTGCTGAAAATAAGTTCTTTTGCCATAATTATACTCTCCTTCCACGCTGAGTAGCAGCAGATTATCGCTCCTGCGGCGGACCGCCCGCCGCACTGATTTTATTCTACTACAAGGAGCTGAAAAAGTACATACCAAATTTGATAAATTTTTAACGATTTTTATTTTGAAATTTTGAGCGCCATCCCGAATCCTTACAGTTGCGGCGCTTAAAAGCGGAAGACAGCGGTGCCGTAAGCCGGCAGGGGGTAGGCAAAGGAGTAGGGAAGACCGTCGCACTCCCCTTTCTTGGCAGTGTAGGCAGGCATCTGTCCGGCGGCGTAGGCGCCGTGCGTCTGATCAAGAATCAGATGGTATTTTCCCCTGCGCGGTACGCCCACCCGGTAGTCCGGACGCTCCACAGGGGTAAAATTGATAATGAAGAGGAGGTTTTTCTTTTTTGTCTCGTCCCTGCGGATAAAGCTGAAAATGCTCCGGTCCCCGTCATTCGCATTCACCCACTGGAATCCCTCCCATTGGTTGTCCAGGGAGAAGAGAGCGGGATATTTTTTGTAAATGTGAAGCAGATCCCGCACATATTCCTGAAGGCGTTTGTGGCTGTCCTCATCGGTGAGATACCAGTCCAGAGCCACCTTTTCGTCCCACTCATGCCACTGGCCGAAGTCCTGCCCCATAAACAGGAGTTTCTTGCCGGGATGGCCCAGCATGAAGGTATAGCCCGCCTTCAGGTTGGAAAACTTGTCCTCTCCCAGGCCAGGCATCTTGTTGATCATGGAGCATTTTAAATGGACAACCTCATCGTGGGAAAGGGTGAGTATGTAGTTCTCACTGGTGAAATAAGTGAGGCCGAAGGTCATGCGGTTGTGGTTGTATTTGCGGAAATAGGGATCCAGCTTCATGTACTCCAGAAAATCATGCATCCACCCCATGTTCCATTTAAAGGAGAAGCCGAGTCCTCCGTCTTCGGGCCGGGCTGTCACCTTGGGCCAGGCCGTGGATTCCTCCGCAATCATCATGGCGCCGCGGCCCCTGCCCAGGAGCACGCTGTTTAAATGTTTAAAAAATTCGATGGCTTCCAGGTTTTCATTTCCCCCGTACTGGTTGGGCACCCACTGCCCGTTCTGACGGCCGTAGTCCAGATACAGCATGGAGGCCACGGCGTCCACCCGCAGGCCGTCCACATGGTATTCTTCAATCCAGTAAAGAGCATTGCTGATGAGGAAATCTTTCACCTCATTTTTTCCAAAATCAAAGACCTTGGTGCCCCAGTCCGGGTGTTCGCCTTTGCGCGGGTCCGCGTACTCAAAGAGGGGCTGTCCGTCGAAATCCGCCAGCCCGTGGGCATCTTTGGGAAAATGGGCGGGCACCCAGTCGAGAATGACCCCGATGCCATGGCGGTGGAGGTAATTGACAAAGTACATAAATTCTTTGGGGGTGCCGTAGCGGGAGGTAGGCGCAAAGTACCCCGTGACCTGATACCCCCAGGAGCCGTCAAAGGGGTGCTCTGCGATGCCCATGAGCTCTACATGGGTATAGCCCATCTCTTTCACATAGGCGGTCAGCTCGTGGGCCGCCTCGGCGTATGTATAGAAGCCGTTCTTTTCCGGGCGGTTCTTTTTCCGCCAGGAGCCGAGATGCACTTCGTAAATGCTTAAAGGCTCCCGGGTGCGGTCCGTCTGGGCGCGCTTGTCCATCCAGGCACTGTCTGTCCAGCGAAAGCCGGAGATATCCGCAGTGACCGAGGCAGTGCCGGGCCGGTATTCCGCCTCGAAGGCGAAGGGGTCCGCTTTATAGAGAACCCGGCCGTCCTGGGCGGTAATTGCGAATTTATAGAGCGCACCGGTCGTCATTTCCGGACAGAAGCACTCCCAGATACCGGACTGGGCGATAGGAACCATGGGCGTGGCCTCCGGGTTCCAGCCATTGAAGCTGCCGGTCAGATGAACGGCCTTTGCATGGGGGGCCCAGACGGCAAAATACATGCCTTCCTGGCCTTTGTATGTTTTGGGGTGGGCACCCAGTTTGCGGAAAATGTCATAGTGAGTCCCGGCTCCGAAGAGATAGCAGTCCAGGTCTGAGATGAAACCGGTGAGAATGGGCTGCTTTTGTTTCTTTTGCGGTGCTTTTTTCATATCGGTGAATCCCCCTTAAATGCTTTAGAATCGTTCGGGACAGCTGGTGATTTTCAGGACAGCGCCCCAATTGCCTTTTATGGTTATCCGGATTTTTCCATCTACGATGGGAACCGAAGGGCTTTCTTCTAAAAGATTTTCCGCCTGGCCGGCGGACGCAGGTACAGGCACGGGGATGGACAGGTCAGCCGGTTGATCGTCATTGTTGAGCACCGTGATGACCGCAGCGTGTTCTCCCAGGCGGGCGTAGGCATACTGCCGGTTGGTGAGCAGAAGCTCTTTGTAGAGCCCGCCGTGGAATTCTTCATTTTCTCCGTGTATATGTCCCAGGCGGGCAATAAGGTCCGTAAACGGGCTGTGAAGGGCTTCTCCCTGCTCCAGGGAGATGGCGGGCCGCAGGGCGTCGTCGCTTGTCCGGGTCCGGCGGCCTTCCACCGCCCATTCGCCTCCGTAGTAAATGGAGGGAATGCCGGGGAGGGTCATCAGGCACATGTAAACCGGTGCCAAATGTTCTTTTTTGAGCAGCTTGCTGGCAATCCGGTCTTCATCGTGGTTGTCCACAAAGGTGTAGAGCTTTCGCCCGATGGCCTCCAGACGCCGTACATTGTGGGCAATCTCAAAGAAGTTGTGGTCGTTGAACCCGGAATAAATGCTTTTGTGCAGCTCATAGTTGGTGACGGAGTGGAGCATCTCATCATTGACCCAGCGGGAATAATCTCCATGAATCACCTCGCCCATAAGCCAAAAATCTTCTTTCAGGGAAGCGGTCTGTCTGCGCAGGCCGCGCATAAAGTCAAAGTCCAGCACATTGGCGCAGTCCAGACGGATGCCGTCGATTGCGAATTCCTCCACCCAGAATCGAATCACATCAAAGAGATAATTCGTTACTGCTGGATTTTTTAAATTCAGGCAGGGAAGTTCAAAGTGGCCCTGCCAGGCGGCATAGGAGAAGGAGTCTCCCAAAGGACTGCCGCAGCCAAAGTTTACATCTCTGTACCAATCCTTGTAAGGGGAGTCCCAGCGCTTTTCCTGTATGTCCCGGAATGCAAAAAATTCCCGGCCGGTGTGGTTGAACACACCGTCCACTACCACTCGGATGCCCTGCGCATGGCAGAGGGAGACGAACGTTTTAAAAGCAGCGTTGTCGCCCAGACGGCGGTCCACCTGCCGGTAGTCTCTTGTATCATATCCGTGGCTGGTGGATTCAAAAAGCGGCCCTATGTAGATGGCATTGCACCCAAGGGAACGGATGTGGGGAATCCACTGGTCCAATTCTTCAAAACGGTTGATTGTCTCCGGTGAATCATTGCGTTTTGGGGCTCCCGTCATCCCCAGGGGGTACATGTGGTAAAATACCCCTTTTTCATACCAAGTGTTCATGATGCGGCGTCCTCCTGATTTTTGAGAATGGCCGGGAGGGATTTATCCCTCCTGGCTTTTAAGTTTTCTGAGCAGAAACTGATAGCGCAGCTGAGCGGCGTTCAGTTCATAGATATAGCAGTCAATCAAAGTAGGGTCTACCACCTGCTCAAAGTGGTTTCTGGCTGCGTCAATGGCCCATTGGGTGCGCGCGATTTCCTCGCGGAGTACGCGCATCTCCCGAGGCGATAAAGAGACCTGGCCGGTTTGAGCCGCCGCCGTCTCCCTGGCTGCCTTGAAAAAATTCAGCATAATGTTCATCTCCCAGATAGGTGCTGCGGATGGCATCAAGCGGCGCTGCCGCAGCAATTTTCGATTGTCATAAACTTAGTATATCTGGAAAATTTTGTGTTATGCATCGGTGCGTAATTAATACATAAATTCCTCCAGCCGGTATCCCAGATTCATCAGAGTTCGGTTTACCTCCCGGAGCGTCAGATAGTAGTAATTGGCTGTGCCCTCCTGGCGGATATCCACCAGTCCGGCTTCTTTTAAAATTTTCAGATGATGGGAGATGGCCGGGCGGGAGAGACTGAGTTTGCTGGTAATCTCGTTTACATTCATCCCCCAGCGCTCAAACTGGATGGGGCCTGGCTGCGGGCTGCGGGCAAAGGCTTCTTCTACAAGAACCCGCACGATGGACAGGCGCACCTCGTCACCCAGAGCAATAAACAGAGGCCTGCAGGCGGCAAACTGGCGGTCCAGCTCCTGTGCCGTAGTCATGGTTCAATCCCTCCTTTGGTTTAATTTTTTGAACTAAATGTATTCTATCATTGCGGCAGGAGAAAGTCAATGAAAATGTTCTTGACTTTTCAGGGAAAATACGTCATAATAAAAAAACATTCAGAAGCGTTCGCTTCTCTTGCATCTATATTACAGCAGTTTTGCTGGTCTGATTCAGACGATTATTTCCGCAGAGAGAAATCGAAGAAAGTTTTTACGGAAAGGGGGGAGTATATTCGGAGATCTGTAATTTCATAACGGGCCTGTCCCTGTTTTTGTGCGCGGCTGAGGATATCCGAAGATATCGGATTCCCAATGGACTGATCCTGACAGCAGCGGTTTTCTGCCTTTTGGGGAAGGGAATTTTTGGCTTTGCGGACTGCGGAGCCGCGGGCGCAGCAGCAGCGGTTTTGGCAGCGGCGGGGAGTATGCTTTTGATTTTGGCGCTGTGCCTGCCTTTTCATATACTCGGAATGGCAGGAGGAGGGGACGTCAAGGTCATGGCTCTAGCTGTGGGATGGCTGGGACCTGGGACGGGGATGAAGGCGATTGGAATCGGGTTTATTCTGGGAGCGGTTCTTGCTCTCGTCAAGATGGTGTACCGCAGGAGTATGGCGGGACGTTTTTTCAATTTGTTTGCCTATATCGGGCGTGCAATCCGGGGAAAAAGAATGGAAGTATATTACGATGTCAAAAGAGACGGGCGGGACTGCGTCATCCCTCTGGGAGCCTGTATCTGTGCAGGTATTCTTTTTAAAGGAATCGGGCTGTAAGAACGCTTGCTGGATGAAAAAGCGGCGCGGCAGCGCCGGTGCGGGAGGTGTAAAGAAATTCATGCGCAAATTAATGGCGGTGTATGACGAGGACCCTGTCTACGCCCAGAGGCTGGCGGATTATGTAAATCAGAAGGAAAAGCTGCCTTTTGGCGCCATGGCATTCTCCAGTCTGGAGCGGCTGAAGGAGTATCTGGCGGAACATCCGGCGGAAATTCTTCTGGTGGGCGAGGGCTCTGCCGGGATGGTGGAGAATCTGGGAGTAAAACAGGTGATGATTTTACGGGAAGGCGAGGTGGTCGAGGAAAAAGAAGCGGGCTCTTCGATTTATAAGTACCAGTCCGGTTCCGGAATCATGCGGGAGGTGATGGCGGCCTACTGCTGCACCCAGCCGGAGCCGTCTTTAAGCCTTCTGGCCAAAAGGGCTGTGGTGATGGGAGTCTATTCCCCCATTGGCAGGTGCGGAAAATCCGCGTTGGCCCTGACCATGGCCCAGGTATTGGGAAGAAATTTTTCTGTCTTATATATGAATCTAGAGGAATATTCCGGTTTTTCGAGGCTGGTAGATGAAGGGTTTCAGAGGGATTTGTCGGATGTACTGTATCTGTACCGTCAGGGGACGTTTAACTGGCTTAAACTGAAAACCATGATTTACCAGTGGGGCGGGATTGATTATATCGGGCCGGCCCGCTATGGGGAGGATCTGGATTTGGTTCCACCGGAGGAGATGGGCGGACTGATCGGCAGAATTGCCGGGGAGAGCGGATATGAACGCCTGGTTGTGGATCTGGGCCGGTGCGGCAGAGGTTCTATGGCTCTGCTGGATGCCTGTGACGTGATTTATATGCCTGTGCGGGAGGACTGGGCGTCCCAGGCCAAGCTGGAAGAGTTTGAGGAGTATGTTTCCCTGGCGGATGACAGCCGGGTGAGGGAGAAAATACAAAAGCTGAGCCTGCCGCAGATTCGTCTGGCCGGGCGAAGGGAGAATTACGGGGATCAGCTTCTGTGGGGAGAGCTGGGAGATTTTGTGAGACGCCTTTTGGGGGGAGGTCAGTCAGAGAAGTAGACGATGGCAGATGAAAAAAGGGAGGGCATACGGGCCCGGCTTCGGGATTCCATCATGGAAGTGCTTCAGGACAGAGGCCATACGGAGGATGAGGAGCTCTTGGAGTATATTGACCAGGCGCTTTTTCAGCTGGGACAGCAGATGTATCTGCCGTTGAAGGAGCGGCTGTGGCTGAAAAACAGTCTCTATGACAGCTTCCGCAGGCTGGATATTCTTCAGGAGCTTCTGGATGACAAGACGGTGACGGAAATCATGATTAACGGAGCCGGAAAGATCTTTATTGAACAGGCGGGAAATGTGCGCCTGTGGGAGAGGCGGTTTGAGAAGCCGGAGCAGCTCGAGGACATCATCCAGCAGATTGTCAGCCGGGTGAACCGGGTGGTCAATGTGTCGTCTCCCATTGTAGATGCCCGGCTGGAAGACGGCTCCCGGGTGCATGTGGTGCTGCCGCCGGTGGCCTTGGACGGCCCGGCGGTGACAATCCGGAAATTTCCCGAGCCCATCACCATGGAGAAGCTGGTGGCCTTCGGCGCGCTGACCGGGGAGGCGGCGGAGTTTCTTAAAGGGCTGGTGGAGGATAAGTACAATCTTTTCATCAGCGGGGGAACCAACTCGGGAAAGACCACATTTTTAAATGCGCTTTCCGCATTCATCCCTCCCGAGGAGCGGGTAATTACCATTGAGGATTCTGCGGAGCTGCAGATCACCCAGGTTCCTAATCTTGTGCGTCTGGAGACCCGCAACGCCAATACAGAGGGAGAGGGGGAGATCACCATGAGCCAGCTCATACGGGCATCTTTGCGAATGAATCCGAGTCGGATTATCGTGGGGGAGGTCAGGGGAAAGGAAGCGCTCGATATGCTCCAAGCCATGAACACAGGCCATCCGGGCTCTCTGTCCACGGGCCACGGCAACAGTCCCAAGGATATGGTGAGCCGGCTGGAAACCATGGTGCTCATGGCGGCGGATCTGCCCCTGGAGGCTATCCGGGGACAGATCGCATCGGCGCTGGATGTGATGGTACATCTTGGTAGGATGAAGGATGGGAGCCGCAGGGTTCAGTCTGTGATGGAGATAGGAGGGTATCGGAATGGAGTGGTGGAGATGGAACCGCTTTATACGTTTAACAGGGGGACAGGGAGGCTTGAAAAAACAGGGGAGCCATCCGGGAGCAAGGCACTTGGAAATGCAGGAGATTCCTAAGGGAAAGATTCCCGGGGGAAAAGGTATTCACGGGGGCGGAGGCGTTCCCGGAGGCGGAGGCGTTCCCGGAGGCAGAGGCGTTCCCAGAGGCGGAGGCATTCCTGGGGGAAAAGGCGGAAAGCGCTTCGGAAAATGGAAAAGTACGCCTGCGAAAGCTCCGCCCATGGATTACCGGACCTACCGCCTCTCCTTTAAGGAGTGGGTGCTTTACGGCGGGGAGGCGCTGGCCTTCTGCGCGTTGGCGGCCTATGTCTTTTACCGGAATTTTCTTGCCTTCGCATGCATGGCTCCCCTGGGGCTTTTGTATCCGCTTTATAAGAGGAGAGATCTGCAGAAGGAGCGGCTCTGGCAGCTGAATCTGCAGTTTAAGGAGGGAATTTTAGTCCTGGCATCCTTTCTGTGCGCAGGATATTCGCTGGAGAACGGCCTGACTATGAGTGTGAAGGAGATGGAGAACCTTTATGGAAAAAATGCAATGATTGCGGAGGAGTTTGACCGCATCGCCTCAGGCGCGCGGATGAACCAGCCGGTGGAAGGGCTTTTTATGGAATTTGGAAGGCGGAGCGGTTCCCAGGAGGCGGACCATTTTGCCCAGGTTCTGGCGGCGGCCAGGCGAAGCGGCGGGGAGCTGGTGGAGATTATCAGCCATACGGCGGGAATTATACGGGACAAAATGCAGGTGCAGGAGGAGATCCATACCATGACCGCATCCCGCGTGTTTGAACAGAAGATTATGAATGCCGTACCCTTTGGAATTGTGCTCTATATTGATTTTACCTCCCCGGGATTCTTTCGTCAGATGTACGGACTGTGGAGCGGACGCGCGGTTATGACATTATGTCTTTTGATGTACGCAGGAGCGGCAGCGCTGTCAAAACACATTCTGAATATTGAAGTGTAGAAAGGGAAGGTGAAAGGCGTGGGGCTGCGGGCATATGTTTCAGGGATACGAGAGAAGAGCTGGCATCTTAACAGGCTGCGGCTTTGCCAGCTCGCCTGTCTGGGGACAGGGGTGGTTCTGGGAATCGTCTCAGGAGCTGCTTCCCCGGGCAATCTGTCCGATGGAAATACGCTTTCTCGGAATCCCAAGGGACAGGGGCAGGCATCGTATGCACTTACGGTAAAGGGGGTGGATGAGGAGGAGATGCCTCTGGAGGTGGTGCTTGAGGAGCAGACCTATACTGAGCAGGAGGCCGAGGCTGTCTATGAGCGGATTTTGGAGGAGCTTCCGCAGCATATTCTTGGGGAAAATCCATCGCTTACCGAAGTTTGGACAGACTTGAACCTGCTGTCCGGCCTGGAAGAATACGGCGTGGATTTTAAGTGGCAGTCAGAAAATCCGGACCGTGTGGACTCCTTTGGGAATGTGAATACGGAAAATCTAAAGCCGGAGGGGGAGGAGACAGCACTCCGTCTGAGGATTACGGATGGAAGCTGGCCAAGGGAATATGTGATTTCCATACGAGTGATCCCGCCTGTGCTGGAGCCGGGGGAGAAGCGGAGCCGGGAATTTCTGGGCTTTTTGCAGGAGGAGGAGAGGCGGCAGAGGACAGAACCGTCCTTTACCCTTCCGGCGGCCTTTGAGGGAAAGCCGCTGACCTATGAGGAGGAGGCGTCAGATTCCTTTTGGACGCTGGCTCTTTTAGGGGCCTGCGGCGCTCTCCTGCTGGGCGTCAAAGAAAAGAAGGACCGGGAGCAGAAAGAGAGTGCCAGAAAACAGCAGCTTCTTCTGGACTACTCGGAGGTGCTTTCACGGCTTATTATCTTTCTGGGCGCGGGAATGAGCATACGGACGGCCTGGGACAGAATTGGAGAGGAGTACCAGCGGGCCCGCAGGGAAGGGAGGATGAAGGAGCGGTATGCGTACGAGGAGATGTGTACGGCCAGCAGTCAGATGAAAACAGGGGTTTCGGAGGGAAAGGCTCTGGCGGAATTCGGCCGACGGTGCGGTCTGCCTCAGTATATAAAGCTGGGAGGACTGCTGGAGCAGAACCGAAAGAACGGCTCAAGAAATCTGCGAGATGTGCTCAGGCTGGAGATGGCAGACGCCTTTGAGGTGAGAAAACACCAGGCCAGAAGGCTGGGCGAGGAGGCGGGGACAAAGCTGCTGCTTCCCTTGTTTATGCTGCTGACGGTGGTGATGGTGATGATTGCGGTTCCGGCTTTGATGGAATTTTAGAATGGAGGGAAAGCAGATGAAAAAGATTCGAATGATGAAAGAACCGATGCAGAACCTGTTCAGAGATGAGGCGGGTATTGGGGTGATAGAGTTGGTGTTGATTCTTGTTGTCCTTATAGGCCTTGTGATTATCTTCAAGGAGCAGATCACCAAGCTCCTGGAAAGCATTTTTAAGGAAATCAACAGCCAGTCAAAAGAGGTGTATTGATGAGAGCGCGGGGGGAGATAACGGTATTTTTAGCCATGATCCTTTTGAGCATGTGCGCCGTGCTGTGCGCGGCTGCGGAATCGGTACGCACGGCGGGGGCCCGGTGCTATCTGCGGACAGCCGTGGACGCGTCCATGGATTCCCTTATGGCTCAGTACCACCGGGGGCTTTGGGAGAAATACAGGATTTTCGGCCTGGAGCACAGGGGCAGGGAGAGCCTGGAAAGGGAGCTTGCCGGTTTTCTCACCCCCTATCTCACTGCACAGAACTGGTATCCCATGGAGGTAAGCCAGGTGCGGAACCGGGATGTTGTGGGGCTGACCGAGGGGGGCGGGAGGTATATGGAGCAGGAAATTTTGGACTATATGAAATATGGGCTGATTGGCGTGCTGTGGGATGCGATGGATGAAGAGGGAGCGGGCGAGCTTCTGGCAGTACTAAAGGAGGGTGAGGGAATCGGACGCATTTCCGATCTCTATGAGGGACATGCAAAGGAGGCGGTCAGGCTGGAGGAAGCGCTGGAGCGCATAGAGACGCGCCTTGCCTCTCAGAGAGAGAACTGGGAGGAAGCGAAAGCGGAGCTGGATAATCTGGACGGAGATAGCTTTGTCAAAAAAGCTGAGGCGGTGATACGGGATTTGGAGAAAATTCCCGGTCTGGTGGAAAACTATGAGCGGCAGGCGGACCGGCTGGGGGAGAGTCTGGCGGCGAGCCGGAGGCGCTTTGAGGGGGAGGAAGATCTGGGAACGCAGGTGAGGCAGGCCCTGGAGGAGGAAATCCGGCAGTATGAGGCGTATGTGGACGCGGACGGAGAGAGGAGACAGGAGGTGGTGTCCCTCACGGAGAAGAGCAAAAGCAATATAGAGGCGGTCAACCGCGTGATAAGAGAGGCGGAGGAGGTGATGGATTATATTGACAGTTGGGAACCGGAGGATGAGGATGACGAGCTGGACGAGGAGGCCTTGTGGAAACCGGTGCGCGAGGCGTGGGGTCGGTATCCCATTTTAAGCCTGCAGTTGACCTTTGGGGTTCAGGACAAGGAGACGGAAGGGATTCTGGAGAGAATCAGCCGGTTTATGGAGGAAGGGCTTTTGGGGCTGGTGCTCCCCGAGGGGACGGTTGTTTCTTCTGCGGTTTTCGATCTGGCAGGACTGCCGTCCGCCGGGCAGACCGGGGCAGAAAGCCGTCGGGAACAGGGAACAGCCGGGGTGGGAAATCTTTTAGACCGGCTGATTGTCTGTGAATACGCGGTTCGGTATTTTCACCCGTTTGATAAGGAAAATGCCGGGAGCGCGTCCTACGAGCTGGAATACATATTATGCGGAGATGCGCAGGAGCGGGAAAATCTCTCTGGCACCGTGACCCGTCTGGTCATGCTCAGAAGCGGGCTGAATCTTGCCCATATTCTGACGGACGCGGGGAAACGGCAGGAGGCCCGGTCGCTGGCGGCTGCCATTGTGGGGGGAACGGGGATTCTTCCCCTAGTGTCCGTGATGGCCTTTTTTGTTATGACACAGTGGGCGCTGGGGGAGGCGATCGTGGATGTAAAATGCCTTTTAAATGGAGAAAAAATTCCTCTGATTAAATCGGCTTCCCAGTGGCAGCTGGACTTGGATGGTCTTTTGCATATGGGGCGGGAGGGGAGCATATCCCGGGAAGCTGCAGGGACAGAGGGTCTTGACTACTGCGGATATTTAAGGATTCTCCTTTTTGCGGCGTATGGGGAGGAGGAGATTTACCGGATGATGGATGTAATGCAGATGAATATTGGAAAAGAACAGACCGGATTTTCTCTGGCAGACTGTGCATGTGCGGTGGATATGGAGGCATCCGTTTGGGGAAAACATGTATTTTTTTCTCTGGGCTTGTGGAAAAACGGAGTGCCTGGCGGATATGAGACGGCAATGGAGGTTTCTGGTTCTTATATGGAAGGAGACCTGTGATTGTGCCTTTTTTGCAGCAATTGAAAAGAGAACTAAAGATAGAACACTCCCCTTTTTACCAGGAAAATAAAAAAATATTCGCACCTCTCCAAGTACGAATCCCTTGGTACAATGCTGGAAAAAAGGCATTATCATGGGCCTCCTCCGCCCTGCGCCTCCGGTTCGGAAGCGGTGGGTGCGGCCGGTTGATGGACGGGCAGGCGGCTCTTTGCGGCAGTCTGTCCCTGGAGGCTGCGCTGGTTCTGCCGCTCTTTCTCTTTGGGTGCTTCTGCCTTATGATGCCCATGCGGATGATGGACCGTCAGCGTCAGATTCAGGCTGTGGTGGAAGCGGTGGGGGAGGATTTGAGTCAGTATGCCTATGTGGTCCGATGCCTGGAAGGGGAGGAACCGGCCGGGATTGATGTGAGCCGGGGAGAGGGCGACGGGACAGACGGCGGGATTTATGCCCTCTCGGAAGCCTACGCGGCTGCGGCGATTCTGGGGCGAATAGACAGGGACTGGGTGGAGAACGTGTCCTTTCAGGGAACGGAAATCGGCACGGACGACATGGTGCACATTGTGATGCAGTACAGGATGCGCCTTCCTTTTTCTGTGCTGGGGCTGGACAGCATGCCCTTCACCTGCGTATGCAGCCGAAGGATGTGGACGGGGGCGAGGGGAAACCGCTGGGCGGCAGGAAGCGGAGAAGCTGGGCAGAAGGAGGAAATGGTTTATATAGGAAAGACCTCCACCCGGTATCATTTGCAAAGGGACTGCCATTATCTTTCAAATGCGCTTTCCCCCGTGCCCGCGTCGGCGGTCGGACAGCTCCGCAACAAAGAGGGGAAGCGCTACTATGCCTGTCAGGCCTGCGGAGGAGGAAGCAAAACGGTCTATGTGTCAGACTATGGGACGAGCTACCACGCCTCTCCCAACTGCCGGGCGCTCATATCCTATGTCCAGGCGGTTCCTCTCTCCCAGGTGATTCATATGGGGGCCTGCTCCTACTGCGGGGGAAGAAATTAAAAACAAGATGGGGGTGAGGCGATGGTTTCTCGTTTGATGGATGGAGCTTTCTTCCTTTTTATGGGTATTGCCGCCTGGCAGGATGCGAGAAAGCGGAGCATATCCCTGAAAACCTTCTTGTGGGCCGCCATGCTGGGAATCGGTCTGCGCCTGGGGCCGGCGAAAGACCTCGGAGGAACGGGGGAACCCTGGCAGAATTTCGTCCGGCTGGCGGGCGATATGATTTTGGGCAGCCTGCTGCTGGGGTTGTCTGTGCTCACAAAGGAAGGAATTGGCAGAGGAGACGGCTGGTTTTTTCTGGTGTCCGGCATTTATCTGGGATTCTGGAAAAATCTGCTTTTGCTGTGGGGAAGCCTTATGCTGTGCTTTCCTGTGAGTCTGTTTTTGTTTCTAAGAGGAAGAGGAAAAGGGTACAGGATTCCCTTTCTTCCCTTTGTATTTTTAGCCGGATTGGGGGTGCTGCTGCTTTGAAGAAAAAGGAGAGACGGCTTGCAGGGAGCTTTACCCTGGAAGCCGCGTGGATTATGGCGATGGTCTTCTTTTCCATCAGCGTGGTCTTTGCGCAGGCTGGGAAAATGCACGACGAGACCGCCGGGGCCATGGTCCTTCATGAGGCGGTTGAAAAAGGGAGGCATGAGAAGGGGGCTGAGCTCGCGCGTGTGGGGGAGGCAGGACAGAAGCGTTTGAGGCCTCTCTTGGCATTTCCCTCTTACGATATTTCTCTAAAGGAAACAAACGGCACATATCAGGGCCTGTCAGAAGGCGGAAGCTGGAAGCGAACCATAGAGATGAAGGCATTCCGGCCGGAAAAATTTTTGAGAAAAATTACATTGGTGGAAAACTTGGGTGAAGCGTATGGAGATTAGCTATGTCCGGGAAATGAGAAAGAATTATCTGACGGTGGGAGAAATGCGGGAGAATCAGGGCTATGAGGCGCACATGCTGGCGGCGAACCGGATTCAGGGCCTTTTGGGGATGAAGGTTCGCTATAGGGATGGAAATGCCCTGTATTATTATGATATCACATCCCGGCAGCCCTTGGGCAGGCTTTTGGAAAACCGGCAGGTCATGGTTGAAGAAATCTGCAGCCTGTTAAGACAGATTTACAGTACGTTAAGGCGGATGGAGGAATTTTTCCTGGGAGATGGGGGAATCTTGCTAGAGCCGGAATACATCTATATGGAGCCGGAGGCATTTCAGGCAGGGCTCTGCTTTGTCCCGGGGCTTGAAAAAAATTTTCCGGAGGAGCTGAGCCATCTGCTGCAATATCTGCTCCGCCATGTAGACCATAGAGACAGGAAAGCAGTGATACTGGCGTACAGTCTTTACCAGGAAAGTCTTAAAGAAAATTACTGTCTGGAGGATCTCCTTCATCTGATGGAGCGGGAAGAAAAAAAGGAGACAGATGGGGCCAAGGAGGAGAGGGATATTCCGGCTGAGGAAAAGGAGCAGACAGAAGAGGAGCAGGAGAATTGGATGGATTATAAAGAAACGGAAAACGGGGAGCAGATTCTAAGGCCATCCGGATCTTCTTTGTGGAAATCAATTATATGTGCGGTGGCTGTGATGCTTCTTATCCCTGGTATTCTGTGGGTGTTTCGGGGAAAGGGATTTATCCTGGAGCACATAAAATGGGTCGGCACAGCGCAGGCAGGCGTGCTATTCTTCACAATTCTGGCGGCTGTGTGGAAGCGAAGGCCGGGAAAGAAGCGGGATTTTGGAAAAGACGGAAGCGTGTATGAGGAGACAGATATTCCGGAGGAACCTTTTCCGGAAAGGGAGGAAGAAAAGAAACCGCAGAAAAATGAGGAGATTTTCCGGACAGTGCTCTTAAATGACGGATCGGAGCAAAATATGCACCGCCTGGAGGGCATTTCTCCGGAGACAGAGGACATTGTGATTTCTTATTATCCATTTGTGATCGGAAAGCACAGGGAGCTGGCGGATTATGTGCTGGACCGGGATACGGTAAGCCGCCTGCATTTGCGGTGCGACCGGGAGGGAGATACCTATACGGTTACGGACTTGAATTCTACTAACGGAACAATGGTTCGCGGCGTTCTTCTGGATGCTAATGAGACGGTGGAGATAAAGAGCGGAGATCCCATTGTGATTGCCGACGTGGCGTATGTGTGGAGATAGGGAGCACAGAAACAAATTTTGTTATAATGCCCTCTTGCCTACTTAACAATGGAAAAATTTTATGTTACTATAAATCTAATGAGTAAAAGCTGTGCGCGGCATAGCGGAGGGAGGATGTTCAAAATGAAAGATGAAAATTGTATTTTTTGTAAAATCGCAAATGGCGAGATTCCTTCAACTACCGTATATGAAGATGATGACTTCCGGGTGATACTGGATCTGGGGCCTGCGTCAAGAGGACATGCCCTTATATTGCCCAAGGAACATTTTGCGGACGTATGTGCTTTGGACGAGGCGATTGCCGCCAAAGTGCTTCCGCTGGGAGCAAAGATAGGAAGCGCTATGAAGCGTTCGCTGGGCTGCGCAGGGTTTAATCTGGTTCAGAATAACGGGGAAGCGGCCGGTCAAACAGTATTTCATTTTCATATGCATGTGATTCCAAGATATGAAGATGGACCGGTCATCGCGGGATGGACGCCCGGAAAGGCTTCACCGGAAGAGCTGGCACAGGTTGCACAGGAAATTAAGAAAGGCCTGTAGTGACCGGGCATGAATAAAAAAATGAATACGGAAGATAAGGTGCGTTTTGAGGCGATGTATCTGGAATATCAGGAAGTGCTGCGAAAGATTGCGTACAAGAATGATGTTCCTCCGGATTACATCGATGATGTGGTACAGGATACCTTCGTTGCCTATGCTCACTATAAGTATGACCTTGATCTGCCGCCCCAGAGAAAGAAGATGCTTCTGACCAGGATTCTTTTGAGCCGCTGTATGGATTATCACAGAAAAATGCGGCATATGGCGATGGAGGAAATCGAAGTGGAGGATATGGGCGAAAACAATTATTTTACAGGTTTTCACAGTCAAAGCCTTCCGGATTTTGTGGTCAGCAAAGAACGCTGTCAGGCTATTTTGGAAGAAATCGACAAGATGCCGGAAAACTGGCGGGAGGTAGCGGTTTTGAAACTGATTGAGGGGCGGCCGACCAGGGAAGTGTGTGAGATTTTAAAGATCTCCGAGAAGGCATGCTATTCCCGGGTCAGCCGTATCCGCAAATATTTTGAGGATTTGTTTAAGAGAGATAATTGGCCCTAAAAGCCAGAAGCTCCTGCCGGAGCGAATACATCAGCTGCCTGTCGGTATACAGGACTCAATCAGGGAGAGTATGGTCTCTACGGCATTGTTGAGTCTGCTCTTTTCCATGGACTGTATATAGTCCTGCCGGTGGGCATACAGCTGTGTGACTGCCTCATACAAAGTGTCCGGGGTTATCTGTTCTTCTTCCAAAACCTTACTGAAGCCCTGCTTGGCAAAGGAAGCGGCATTCAATATCTGGTCGCCGCGGCTGGCGGAGGCCGGAAGAGGGATCAAAAGATTGGGCTTTTTGAGGGCCAGAAGCTCACAGATGGAATTAGCCCCTGCCCGGGAGATTACCACATCTGCTGCGGCAAACAGGTGTTTCAGGGGGGCGTCCACATACTCATATTGTACATATCCGGGCGTTCCGATCAGGCTTTCATCCAGATTGCCTTTTCCGCAGTTATGTATAATTTGAAAATTCTCCAAAAGGCGGGGAAGTATGGCCCGCACGGCCTGGTTTACGGCTACGGATCCCAGACTTCCGCCGATAACCATGAGAATGGGCTTTTCGGAGGACAGATGGGAGTAATTAAGGCCTGCCAGGCGGTCTCCTTGTAACAGGTCGGCACGGATGGGTGAGCCGGTAAGGATGGCTTTGTCCGCGGGCAGGTATTTGAGCGTTTCCGGGAAGTTGCAGCATACCTTGGCAGCGGATGGAATGCAGATTTTATTGGCCAGCCCGGGTGTCATATCGGATTCATGGATGATGACAGGAATTTTAAAGTGCTTGGCGGCAAGAACCACGGGAACGGCGACGAATCCGCCCTTGGAAAATATTACGTCCGGCCGATGCCGCTTTAAAAGCCGCCGGGCTTCCCCATAGCCTTTCAGAACGCGGAAAGGATCGGAGAAGTTTTTGAGGTCAAAGTAACGGCGCAGTTTGCCTGAGGAAATGCCGTCATAGGGGATGCCAGCGTTTTCAATCAGCCGGCGCTCAATTCCCTGGTAGGAACCGATATAGCGGATTTCATAGCCCGCTTCTTTCAGGGCGGGAATCAGTGCGAGGTTGGGAGTGACATGGCCGGCTGTTCCGCCGCCGGTTAAGATGATTTTTTTCATATGGGCCTCCGAAATTAAAACACTGCTGTCCGGATGTGTGCCTGAGCTTCTTGAGACAGCAACATAAAAAATGGACGGATTCGCAAATTATGCGGAGAAAAACCGTTCCATAAACGTCTATTATTATAGTAAGCATTAGTAGCAAAAAGTCAACCCTAAAGACGATGGGAACTTGAGGAGATTTTGAAATTGGGTAACAGTTCAGAATGCGGGATTGTCACCCCATGCGGATATGGCCCCGATGCTCATATGAGCTCACGCAAGCGGGTTTAGCTCGCGTCCGGGGCCTATAGCTGCACATGGCTGAGTAGTAACATTAATCGAGGTGCTCTGTGGTTAAATTTAAAAAAAATTTGGAAGCGGATGCTTCTGCGGACAATTCTGCTGACAGCTCTGCGGATTGTTCTGTTGACAGGAAGCTGCAGGAAATATTTGGATTTACCGATGAAAAGCTGTTAGCTGAGTTTGAGGCAGCCGAGAGGGATACGAGGAGCTTTCCTATTCCCTCCCCCCCTGCGAATGAATTCGAGACCATATGGACCCGGATTCAGGAGGAGGCCGCCGCAGAAAAGAACAATGCCCCGATTATCAGAGTCCGGTTCAGATGGAGGCGTTTAGCCGCGGTTGGGTTGATTGCCTGCCTGGTGGCAGGGGGAAGCTGCATGGTAGCGTTGGGAAGGAAGTCGTATTTTTATCGGGAGAGGACATTAGGAGGGGATGTAAGTCAGAAGGTGCTGGTGAATGATGATTATATTGCCAATATTAACGGGGAAGAGATGGCATATAAGGCAATAGAGGAGGAGTTGGGGATTACGCCGCTGAAGTTGGGGTATATTCCAGCGGATATGAAATTTAGGGATTTTGAATTGCGGGATGGGTATGCGAAAATAGATTTTGTATATGAGAATACGGTAATTTACTTTATTCAATCAAAATACGAAAAAACTGTCTCATATAAAGTTGATACGGATGGAATATATAGTAAAAAAATTTATAATAAATGGCTGAATACAGAGCTGACCATTGAAAAGGAAGATAAGGCAAATGGACAAGGAAGATATGTCTCTTCTTTTATTTTCAAAGGTTCTTATTACAGCATTATGGGGAGTATGGATGAAAATGAGTTCATAAAGATAGTAGAAAGGTTATTGCCATAAAAGGAGAGGAAATTAATGAAGAATCTGCAAAAGATTATTGTACTTTTTATGATTATGAGTCTATTTTGTGCGATAAATGCATATGCGACCCCATATGATCATGATATCTATACTTCTGTTGAAGAAATATCACAATTGTTGCCTAAAGAGGTAAAGAGCGATAAAGCAACAGAAGAAACAGTTCGTCGAGGAGAGTTTTTTGCTCGGGCAGATTTAGTGATTACAGACCAAGGAAATGGAAATATTGGCGCTATGGCTAAAGCATATATGGATTATGCTGTTGACGAAGTTTATATTACGGTTTATCTCGACCGCTGGGATGAAGAGAGTGAGAGATGGGAGCAAATTACGTATTATGATGCCGAATTTTATGCAGAGGATTATCCAGAGGGTTTAACGGATCCTACAGTGGATATTACATTTTTAAATCAAGAGAGAGGTCATTATTATCGTTTACGTAGCGTATTTTCTGCAGTTTATGATTACGATTACGAAGGCTTCAGCCCCACAACATCCGGTATCTGGATTGAATAATTGAAACCATTTCGCACCCCCTAACCAATTCCCCAAACCAAACAGGGCCCCAAGCAGCACATGCTGCCAGGGGTCCTCCTCTTTTGCAGCGGCGATGCCGCCGCCCGGCATCCTCGCCTCATACACCACCCTACGCCAAACTCTCTTTATACCTTTTCAGCGCGTTCGCCAGCTGGTCGGGACATGAGGTGGGACGGAAGCCGCAGTGGATGCCGTCCAGACGGCGGATTACTTCGTCCACATCCATTCCCTCCACCAGACGGGCGACGCCCTGGGTATTTCCGGAACATCCGCCGATGAACTGGACATTGGTCAGCTTGTTATCTTTCACATCAAAGGTAATTTCGCGGGAGCAAACGCCCTTTGTCTTGTAATTCATGATGTATACCTCCATAAAAATATATGTTAAAATGTTGGAGTCAAAATATATTAAGATACGCCATCTACAAATTATGCCCTATAGAAGAAGGAATGTCAAGAGGCAGGAGAGGCAGCGATTCCCGGTTTCCGGCCGGGCATAGGAGAACCAGCACTTCCCGTCCGGAAGTGATTCCCGCCAGGCGCCTGCCTGGAGAGTGCCCGGAGGACGGAGCACTTGTCCTTGAAAAAATTGCGGCATGGCTATATAGTTAAAGAGAATGTAAAAAAGCAGAAGGAGGATCTACATGTTAGGAATTATCGGAGCCATGGACGAGGAAGTGGCAAGAATAAAGGATCAGCTTACGGACGTACAGGTGGAGAACCGTGCGGCTATGGATTTTTACAGAGGGAAGCTGGGAGGAAAAGATACAGTGGTGGTCCGGTCCGGCATTGGAAAAGTGAATGCGGCTATCTGTACCCAGATTCTGGCCGATGTGTACCAGGTGAGCGGCGTGGTGAATACAGGGATTGCGGGCTCGCTGAAGGCTGAGATTGATATAGGAGATATTGTGCTTTCCAGCGATGCTCTTCAGCATGACATGGATGCAACAGGCTTTGGCTATGCGCCGGGACAGGTGCCGCGGGTGGACACGCTCTCATTTCCTGCCGATGAGGGGTTGATTCAGCTGGCAAAGGAATGCTGTGAGAAAGTAAATCCGGATATTCGCACCTTTGTAGGGCGTGTGGTTTCGGGGGATCAATTTATTTCCGATAAAAATAAGAAGGAGTGGCTTGTAAAAACATTCTCCGGATATTGTACGGAGATGGAGGGGGCAGCGATTGCCCAGGCTTGCTATCTGAACAAAATTCCATTTCTTATCGTTCGGGCCATATCCGACAAGGCGGATGACAGCGCTTCCGTAGATTATTCTGTGTTTGAGGCGAAGGCCATTGAGCATTCGGTGAATCTTTTGACTGAGCTTATCAAAAAATATGAAGCTTAATGCCGTAGAATAGGAATAAGAGATTCAGAAGCGCCGTAAACCTCACAATCGATTTGTAGGAGAATTTGACGAGCGATTCTAGGCTCCCTGAACTTCCCAAATGAAAAACCGTTGTTATAATAGACAGTGCCGGACGGGCCCTCCGGCAGTCCGAGAGGAATATTCTATTTATAAAAACGGAAATATCCGGGAAGAAAGGGGAGCTTTTGTTATGATGAGCTTTTTACAGACAGGAAAAGCCCTGTACATTTTGGCCGCAATCTGCCTGGCTGGGATAATCAGCCGTCTGGTCGCGGGGAGCTTTTACAAAGGATTAATTAAAGAAAGTGTAAATATGGCATTGACAAAAAACAAATATCTGCGGAACCTGAAACAGAACGCGGAGGATACATACAGAATTAATCAGGGAATGAACAACACGCGGGTGTATCTGGAGCGCCAGCTTTACAGCCTGCGGGTAATGGGAATGTCCATTCGGGGACTGGACAACCTGTCGGGGCAGCTGACGCTTCTCTGTTTCCTGGCAGGAGGGGCAGCAGCATTTCTCTCCTATTGGTATAGAAGCGATAACTACTATATTGTACTTTACGGAACCGTAGGTATCCTGACCGGCATGCTGACTATGCTGGTGGATTACGGAGTAAATCTGGAGGCCAGGCGGCAGCAGCTTCTCACCTGTCTGCAGGATTACATGGAAAATGTAATGCTGCCCCGGATGAACCGGGAGGGGAACGGAGACTACATGCCGGCTGTTACATCCGAAGGGGAGCGCAGGGAATCGGCGCCTGTCCGCTCCATTGGGAGAGAGCGCCGTTTCAATAATAATTCCCGCAGGGGTATTGAGCAGGCTGCCGCCAGCCGGGAAAGCAGCAAGGAAAAGAAGGAAGATAAGTCCGGGGATGACTGGCTGAAGGATTTAAATCCCGACCAGAAGCGGATGCTGGGGGAACTTCTGAAAGAATTTATTTCCTAAGTATAGAATGTATGGTATAATAAGAGCCAAGAGCGGGCGGGCGCGCTTTGCCCGGCAAGCATATTACTCATGGGCTGATAAGCCTGTGAACATAAGAAAAGGAGAGCGCAGTTATGGGAAAGGAAGTAACATTTGATTATTCCAAGGCAGCAGAATTTATCTCTGCGGAAGAGATGGCTAACTTTAAAACCACTGTGATGGCGGCAAAGGACACCCTGCTTGGGAGAAATGGTGCAGGAAGCGATTTTCTGGGATGGATCGACCTGCCGGTGAACTATGACAAGGAGGAATTTGCCAGAATTAAGAAAGCGGCGGCCAAAATCCAGCAGGATTCCGACGTGCTTTTGGTAGTGGGAATCGGAGGATCCTATCTCGGGGCAAGAGCGGCGATTGAATTCCTGTCCAACAGCTTCTACAATGTATTGCCCAAGAGCGTTCGCAAGACACCGGAGATTTATTTTGTGGGGAACAGCATCAGCAGCAAATATATTGCGGACTTAAAGCAAGTTCTGGAGGGGAAGGATTTCTCCGTGAATATCATTTCCAAGTCAGGCACTACCACGGAGCCTGCCATCGCGTTCCGTGTATTTAAGGAGATGCTGATTGAAAAGTATGGGAAAGAAGAGGCCTGCAGGCGCATTTATGCCACCACGGACAAGGCAAAGGGCGCGCTTAAGAACCTGGCGGATCAGGAGGGGTATGAGGAATTTGTGGTGCCCGATGATGTGGGCGGCCGCTTCTCCGTGCTGACAGCCGTAGGCCTTCTGCCCATCGCTGTGTGCGGAGCGGATATCGACAAGCTGATGGAGGGAGCGGCTTCCGCGAGAAAAAGAGCCCTGGAGGCTCCCTATGAGGCCAATTCGGCCCTGCTGTATGCTGCGGTCCGCAACATTTTGCTGCGCAAGGGCAAAGCGGTGGAGATTGTAGCCAACTATGAACCGAGCCTCCACTATGTGTCCGAGTGGTGGAAGCAGCTCTTTGGAGAGAGCGAAGGGAAGGATCAGAGAGGTATTTTCCCGGCGGCTGTTGACCTGACCACGGATCTGCATTCTATGGGACAATTTATTCAGGACGGCGCCCGCATCATGTTTGAGACCGTGATCAATGTGGAGGAATCCCCGGCAGAAATCCTCCTGAAGAAAGAGGACGTGGACACGGACGGCATGAATTACCTGGCGGGAAAGAGCATTGATTTTGTCAACAAGAGCGCTATGAACGGAACCATTCTGGCTCATACGGACGGCAATGTTCCCAATCTGATGGTGAAGATCCCGGAGCAGAACGAGTTCTACCTGGGCGAGCTGTTCTACTTCTTTGAATTTGCCTGCGGCGTGAGCGGGTACATTCTGGGGATTAACCCCTTCAACCAGCCCGGCGTGGAGAGCTACAAGAAAAATATGTTCGCTCTCCTTGGAA
>CALWBS010000133.1 GCA_944376135.1 uncultured Enterocloster sp. | reverse complement strand
GACAGAGAGAAAGGCCAGGATAGGGGAGCTATCCTGGCCTTTACTCAAGGGGAGTATAAATAATTAATAAGGATGAGGTTATGGTTTAAGGGAAACCAATATACCTCATATTATTTATAATACATTTTCCAGAAAAAAGCAACATATTTTTATGCATTTTGAATTTCTACCGCTTCATAGGTGTGGCTGAAATGATACCCCAGCTTTTGTGCAAGGGACAAGGAGGCATGCGTGTGGGCGTCCCAGCTCGGATAAAGCCCGCGCTTTAAGCACTCCTCGATGAGCTTGGCGGCACAGGCACGGGCCAGACCCTGGCGGCGGAAGTCCGGATGGGTGTCGACCTCGATTTCTATGCCGGCGCGGCAGCGGGAGTAGGAGGACGCGCCGGCTAAGAGGACGGATCCCCTCACAGCGGCTGCGCCCAGGCCAAGCCGCTGGTAGGCGTCATAGGTGTCAAATTGGGACACCAAGTCCGCACTCCACGCCTGGGAACGGCACATATGATAGAGCGGTTCATCAATGAGGCGGACCGCGATATCGGACGGCAGGCGGGTGACTGCCTCCCGAAGGACGAGAGGATCAAAGACATCCGGCTCTTTTACGGTGGCGTACCGGGTGATGACTGAGGCCTTGTCCTGATAAACATCCAGGATAAGATCTTTCCATGCCTGAGTTTGGGGAATCAGCAGGGAAAAGGTTCGGATACGTCCCCCGGGGCGCCAGGCAGCAAGCTCCCTGCTGGGATTTCCCGCAAAAAAGGCAAAGTCCCCCAGAACAGCCATGGCAGCAGCCGGCTGATGAGGGTGATCCCCATAGACACACCCCATCACGCCCTCGAGGCAGGACCAGATTATGGTTTCTTCCCAGCCTTCAAAGAGAAGGGCAGCGTTTTGTGTATCGTTTATTTTAAAGATCATAACAGAAACCTCCCCGAAAATAGTGAGCCGGAAGCATATAAATCCGCGGCTTTTGAGGTCATTGTAACAGAATGCTCCTATTGTTTGCAATTTATTTCTCTGTTGTTCTCTGCTATAATGGTAGCATCATACATCTGCAAGGTCGGGCAGCAGGGGACGTGCGGTTTTATATTCGGGCTGCCGGAAAGGAGAATACAAGATATGCGGGCATATACATTTACGGAACCGGGAAAATTTGCGATGCGGGAAAAGCCCAAGCCAAAGATTCAGGATGGGAGAGATGCTGTTGTGAAGGTAACCCTGGCCAGCATCTGTACCAGCGATCTTCACATCAAACACGGCTCCGTGCCCCGGGCGGTGCCGGGAATCACCGTGGGACATGAGATGGTAGGCGTGGCGGAAGCTGTGGGGGACGAGGTGCGGACCATCAAACCGGGTGACCGGGTGGCGGTGAACGTGGAAACCTTTTGCGGGGAATGCTTCTTCTGCAAGAGGGGATATGTGAACAACTGTACGGACCCCAACGGGGGTTGGGCTCTCGGATGCCGGATTGACGGCGGGCAGGCGGAATATGTCCGTGTGCCCTATGCGGACTGCGGCCTTACGGTGATTCCGGAGAATGTGTCGGATGAGCAGGCCCTTTTTGTGGGGGATATTCTGGCAACGGGTTTCTGGGCGGCGCGCATTGGGGAGATTACCCCTGAGGACACCGTGCTCATCATCGGAGCCGGGCCCACGGGAATCTGTACGCTTCTGTGCGTTATGCTGAAAAATCCAAGGCAGATTCTTGTGTGTGAGCAGGATGAGGAGAGGATTGCTTTTGTAGAGGAGCATTATCCCGGCGTGCGGGCGGTAAGGCCAAGGAAGCTTGCCGAGGCAGTGCGGGAGACCTGCGCCCACGGCGGTGCAGATGTGGTGATTGAGGCGGCCGGGGGGCGGGACACTTTCCGCATGGCCTGGGAATATGCGAGGCCCAACGGCACGGTGGTGATCGTGGCCCTCTACGAGGAGGATCAGGTACTCCCGCTGCCGGAGATGTACGGCAAAAATCTTACCTTCAAGACCGGCGGGGTGGATGGCTGCGACTGCGAGGAGATACTGAGGCTCATTGCCCAGGGAAAGATCGACACCACCCCTCTGATCACCCACCGGTACGCGCTGGATGATATCGAGGAGGCGTATGATCTTTTTGAAAACCGGCGGGACCATGTGATCAAGACGGCGATTCAATGCTGAGGGCGGAGGAAACAGTGGAAAAGAAAAAAAGCAGGATACTGATTGCGGACGATGAGAAAGAGATACGGGACATTTTAGAACTGCTGTTCACGGCGGAAGGCTATGAGGTAGTGCTGGCCGGGGATGGGGAGGAGGCGTTGGCGCTGGCGGATGACTCCATTGATTTATATGTACTGGATGTGAATATGCCCCGCCTGTCAGGCTTTGCCGCCGGAGCCGGGATACGGAAGAAATATTATGCGCCCATGCTTTTTTTGACCGCCTATTCCGGGGAGTCGGACAAGGCCATGGGCTTTGCCGCCGGGGCAGACGATTACCTGATAAAGCCATTTTCTAATACGGAGCTTCTGCTGCGCGTCAAGGCACTTCTGCGCAGAAGCCAGGAGTATGCGCCCCATTTTCAGAGAGCGGAGACATCCCGGGATGTTCTGCCCTACAAGGACTGTGAGCTGGATTTGGATCAGCAGTGCGTCCGGCGGGGGGATGAGATGATTCCTATGACCTACACCGAGTTTGCCATCTTAAAGCTGCTGGTGGAGCATAGGAAGAAAATTTATTCACTGGAAAATATTTACAGGAGCATCTGGCAGGAGGAGGCGGTAGGGGACGGAGCGATTATGGTGCACATTAAAAATATCCGGAAAAAGCTGGGGGATGATTCCCGCAGCCCCAGGTATATAAAGACGGCCTGGGGAAAGGGGTATTATGCGGATTGAAAAAAAGAAAAAGGAGCGGTCTGGAAAGCTCTCATGGGAGATTGTCCAGTACCTTCTGCTCTCCTTTGCGATGGCTCTCTTTACCTATGCTTTTCTCTACGGAACTGCGTCCTCCCTGGGGGAGGCTTATCTGGCCGGCAGAGGCATTGTCATCACCGAAGCCCAGAGCATGGTGTTTCACCTGTGGCTGCGGAGCATTTGTATTCTGGCAGCGGTTCCTGTATTTTTGGCCCTCTTTCTTGTGATGCTGGGACAGCGGCTCTCCTATTTGCTTTCCATCATTCGGGGGGTGGAAAAGCTGGAGGAGAGGCAGATGGATTTTCACATCGAGTTGGAGGGAAACGATGAGTTCACCCGTCTGGCGGACCGCATCAACATGCTGGCCCAGTCCCAGCTTCGCAGCAGCCGTCAGGAGCGGGAACTGCAGAGGGAACGGGAGCAGCTGATCCGGTCCTTGTCCCATGATATTCGCACACCTCTGACCTCTCTTATTTCCTACTCCCAGATTGTGGAGGAACGAGGGGAGCTGACCCGGGAGGAGACGGCCGCCTATATCCGTCTCGTCCGAGAAAAATCTCTGCAGATTAAAGAGCTGACGGACCGGCTCCTGGATGGGAAAAAAGCGAAGCAGGAATTGGTGGAGGACGTGCGCTTTTTAATGGAGCAGCTGGCCCTTCAATGGGAGGAAATGCTGGAGGAGCGTTTTTCCTGCCGCATTGACCTGGAAGGGTGCGGGCGGGAGCGCGCTCTTCTTGACATCGGAGGATTGTGCCGGATTATGGATAATCTGGCGTCTAATGTAGAAAAATACGCGGATACCGGCATGCCCGTGGAACTGGCTGTCACAACCAGCGGCAGACAACTGTGCCTGATACAGAGAAACGGGATTCGCGAGGGGGCGGCTGGGAAGGCGGAGAGCTACGGCCTGGGCCTTGCAAGCATCCGTCAGATTGTGCGCCCCATGGGAGGAACGGTGCAGGCCGGGGAGGAGAAGGGAAAATTCCAGGCGCGGATTGCGTTTCATCTGCCGGATATCTCCTCAGATGTTTTGGAAAAAGAAACCGATCTTTAGAATTCTTCAGAAATGGATGGGGAAATTATTTATACGGATATGGTACTCTTAGCTCACAAAGGGGAAAACAAAGCCCTGCAGAAATAAAGGAGGAAAAAGATATGGCGTTAGGACTGTATATGATTCTATTTGTGGCGATGAGTACGATCAGCATTTTGGGGCTTCTGCTTCTGTTTTTGGTAAAGAGCCCCGGCGTCAAGAGGATTTTGTTCTGCATCATGGCAATATGGGGGATGGGCGTGGCGGCGATGCACGCATCCAGCCTTCCCTCCAACTGGATTGGCGCCCAGCTCTTTGCATGGGGCTTGGGATTCCTAAACGTGGCGGGGATCGTGCTCTATGTGAAGGCGAAAAACGACAGCGCCAGGCAGATTGCCTGCATCTTGGCGGCGGTCTCCATTGTGGGCGGGATTTTGAAATTGTTTGTGCTTTAGAACAATATTTGTTGCAAAAATTCATTTTTGGTGGTACAGTAGATAACGTTCCGCCCTCATGATAGGGCGGAACACTCTGGAGAGTCTCCCGGAAGGGAGCGCCGAAGGTGTAAGGCCGGCATGTTCTGCGGGGCATGGGGCTGATCTCTCAGGCAAAAGGACAGGGCATACAAATTAAACAATGGGCGTTGGACTTGGAAGGCCTATTGTATGCGGGTGTTCTACTCTTTGGAGAGCTGATGGACTCAGCTCTTATTTTTTATGCAAAAAAGAGGAGGAATGAAAAATGGATTTACTGCAGGCATTGGTGGAAAAGGGGACAGACTTTCTTATGAGCTTTCTTCTGATCGTGATTTTGGTGGGCACGGGCATCTACTACACGATTCGTCTAAGGTTCATTCAAGTACGGCGATTTGGCCAGGGATGCCGCCTGGTATTTGGGAATTTCAGCATGAAGGGTGAGAAGCACGAAAAGGGTGAGATGACCCCCTTTCAGTCTCTGGCCACGGCAATCGCGGCCCAGGTAGGCACGGGAAATTTGGCGGGAGCGGCCACAGCCCTCATCGGCGGCGGGCCGGGAGCCATCTTTTGGATGTGGGTGAGCGCTTTTTTTGGAATGGCCACCATCTATTCTGAGGCAGTACTGGCCCAGGAGTACAAGACAGAGGCGGACGGACAGGTCACAGGCGGGCCGGTGTACTACATCAAGGCGGCTTTTAAGGGGAAGTTTGGCCGGGTTCTGGCCGGGCTGTTTGCTGTGTTTATTATCCTGGCCCTGGGCTTTATGGGAAATATGGTGCAGTCCAACTCCATCGGAGCGGCATTTTCCGAAGTGTTTACTTACTACCATATCAATGTGCCGCCGGTGGCTGTGGGCACGGTGATCGCCCTGCTCTCGCTGTTTATCTTCCTGGGAGGGACAAAACGCCTGGCATCCGTGGTGGAGAAGCTGGTGCCGGTGATGGCCGGATTCTATATTGTGGGAAGTCTGATTCTCATCGGCATGCATGTCACTCACATACCGGAGGCCCTCCGTATGATTCTTGTGGGTGCTTTCCGACCGGACGCTGTGGTGGGCGCGGGAGCGGGAATCACGGTGCGGGAGGCCATCCGCTACGGCGTGGCCCGTGGCCTTTTTTCCAATGAGGCGGGAATGGGCTCCACGCCCCATGCCCACGCACGGGCAAAAGCGCAGAGCCCCCATCATCAGGGACTCTGCGCCATGATCAGCGTGTTTATTGATACTTTTATCATCTTAAACCTTACAGTATTTTCCATATTGACCACCGGGGCAATGTCCAGCGGAAAAGACGGTACGGCCCTCACCCAGGAGGCCTTCATGCAGAGTTTTGGGCCTCTGGGCCTGATTTTCGTGGCGGTTTGCCTGCTGTTTTTTGCCTACTCCACCATTCTGGGCTGGCATTTCTTCGGCCAGATCAATGCGGAGTATCTGTTCGGGAAGAAGGCAGCCAAGGTGTATTCTCTGCTGGTAGTCGTGTTTATCGTGGTAGGCTCCGCTCTGAAAGTGGATCTTGTGTGGGCACTGGCCGACTTTTTTAACGGCCTTATGGTGATTCCCAACGCCATGGCCCTGCTGGCTCTAAGCGGCGTGGTGGTTGGAATCAGCCGGAGACTGGATACGCATTAAATCCGCACCGGGGCGTCCCCCAGGCTGTTGCACGTTTTGACGCACAGCTGGATGCCGTCCGGGGATTTTCCTGTTCCAGGATAAGTATATTCCGGATGCCCCCACAGCAGGGATTGAATGCCGGGTTGAGGGCCGGATTTCCCTTCTCCTTGAGAATGGATACGGCCCTGCGCGCCAGGGGGAGGGCGCATGCGGGACCCGGGGATTCGATTCCCGCCAGATTCACGGTGAAGGGGGTGGCGTCATCGGATTCTAGCATGAAATCTTTATTTTCCCCTGTGGCCGGATCGCAGATCTTTCAGCGTCCGGCGCTTGACCATCATGTGCCGGCCATTTGCATTCCGTGAGTTCCATGTGGGTAAATGTGGCAAGAAATGAGGAATCCTCCGGGCTGCAGGCATAGATGCCAAAAGAAATTTCTCCGTTTCCCTTTAGGAGATGGCAAATTCGAATTTGACGGTAGACGGCACCGTCTTCCGAGCATTCGACGCGGAAATCGTCTTCCCGGCGGCTTAGCCGATACCACATGGATTTTATATTGGCATCAATTTCTGTTGTAGCCCAATCAGAATAACCGTGATTGGTCACTACGCTTCCAAGATGTTGGAATTGGTCGTTTTCATATTCGACAGAGGCTTTAATCCAGTTCTCACTGTCAAGGTATACAACAACCCCGCATTGGTCAAACCGATGCTGGCTGGCAAATTCCGTTTTAACGACAAACGAAAAAAATGGCTCGCTGGTTTTCATTTGAAGGACGGGCGCATTGTCATTGCGGAAATGGTAATACGTTCTTTGCCATAAATCCGTATTCGGCTTCGTGATAATCTCGATTTTCTCCGGGGAAATCCGGCAGTTTTCCGGTTTTCTTGTCCATTGCAGCTTTGCAGTATCAAATCTCATTTTGTTTCCCTCCACTTAAAAAATGCGCGTTGAGTTTTCCTGTTTATGCGTATAATTTACCATCAGTGTACAAGGGGACATACGGTCCCCTTGTACACTGATGGTACTATATCTGAAGGGTAAAAACAATAGAAAATGAGGACAGAGAATATTGAGGATTTTCTGGCCGCTCTGCCCCAAAACCATCCTCCTGCCAGAGAAATGATGGCAGGGGCAGAAAAATACCCGGCCCCGCTGGGAGATGAATTTCTGTTATTCCCGGAGGGCTTATCTTAGCAGGCCGCTGCGAACGTTTATCGAACTGGCGAAAACGTATTGGAAAGAAGTTTATATGGCGTTATCCTGAGAGGAAATACGCCTGCTGTTACGCCAGATGAATCATAGTCGCAATCACAATGAATACAATACTCAGCCCCCATTCGATCAGGGCCAGCTTTCCGGCGAAGCGAATCCACTGGAGGAAGTTGACGCCTCCGGCTCCGATACACGCGTTGGTGGTAGAGCTGGTGGGGATTACGCAGTCAGAAAATCCTGCCGCGCACTGGAACGCGATTACCGCAGTTTGTGCCGTAATGCCGGTCATCTGCGCCAGAGGGCCCATCAGGGGCATAACCAGTGCCGCCAGTCCGCTTCCCGAGGGAACGAAAAAGTTGATGACAATGTTGATGAGGAACATTCCCACCGCGATGAGGGAGCTGGGCAGAATGGAAAGTACGCTGGAAAGGGTATTCAGGATGGTGTGGAAGATCATGCCGTTTTCCATTACCACCAGGATGCCGCGGCCCATACCGATCACCAGGCAGGCGAACATCATGGAACGGGCGCCCTCAATCCAGGTCTGACAGATTTTATTTCCGCTGAGTCCGCCCACAACGCCGGCAATGATGCCCATGGCCAGGAAAATGGGAGCCATATCGCTGGCAAACCAGTCCATAACCATGGCACCGTAGATGATGATGGCAAAGCCCACAACCATAGTGATGAGCACCAGAGTGTTGCGCAGGCTTAAAGTAGTGGTGGTGGTGTAGTTCAGCTGGTCGGCCTGCCCGCTCTTTAAGTGGGCCTGCTCCACATTGTAGCAGTAGCTCTTGGCGGGATCCTTCTTTACGCCCTCCGCATACCAGGTGGTATAGATCACAACGGCGATCAGGATCACCACATGCATGATCATGCGGTACCAGGCGCCGGAGAAGATAGGCAATCCCACGATGCCCTGGGCTACGGCAGTGGCATAGGGGTTGAAGGTTCCCACGGAGCTTCCCACAAAGGCGCCGCACATAACCATGGCGATGCCGGTGATGCTGTCATAGCCCATGCGCCGTGCCAGGGTGATGCAGATGGGGACAAAAATCACGCATTCCGCGTCAAATCCGATCAGTCCGCCCAGGAGGGAGAAGAGGAACATGATGACAAACACAATCAGATGTTCCTTGCCCTCTAAGGCCTTTACCAGCTTGTTGATCACAATGTCGATGGTCTGGGTGGCATTGATGATGGCGAAGGAGCCGCCGGCGATCATCACGAAGAAGATCAGGGAGGACATCTCCGAAAGGCCGGTGGGAATGGCATTGAAGAAGTCATACAGGGAAACGGGATTCTGTGCCACCCGGTGAAAGGTGCCGGGAATCAGAATCTGGCGGCCGGTTTCATTGGGGGCCGTGTCAAACTGGCCCGCGGGGATGATGTAGGTCAGCAGGGCGCAGATTACTAGAATGGCAAATATGAGAAGATAGGTATGAGGCATCTCCATGGTAAAGAGGCGGGAGAGGCCTTTTTTCTTTTCTTGTGTGGTGTTGTTCATTTTCATACTCCTTTGATGACATTTTTGAATACGCGCCGGTGTGCCGGAACACTAGTTTCGGTCATAGGCGCCGTGAAGAAGGGAGAGCCCGTCTTTCGCTGCCAGCTTTCCTCTGGCGTATACCCGGCAGATGGAAAGCTCCGAATCCATGAGAATCAGGTCGCCGTCCGCGCCTTCCGCCAGATGCCCTTTTTGGGGATACATGCCGATTGCGGCCGCGGGGCTGGAGGTGACAAACAG
>CALWBS010000132.1 GCA_944376135.1 uncultured Enterocloster sp. | reverse complement strand
ACCTGCATCGACTGCGGTACCTGCGCTGCTACCTGCCCCACCGGCGCGATCGAGGGTTAATCTGATTTAGAAGTACATAAGACGCCTCTTCTCTTCGAGTGGGAGAAGGGGCGTCTTTTTTACAACCGGGCCGTCTTCTGACAGCGCCCATGCACCGCGCCTGCCGCGCAGCGAAATGCCGCACCGGCAGGCTCCCGATTTGGGAGGAATCTAACTAATATGAACAAGCCTGTAATTGGAATCACCCCTGCGCACAACACGGAAAATGGAGATGTATTTCTCCGGCCCACGTATCTGGATGCCATACAGGCAGCCGGCGGGATCCCGTTTATGCTTCCCTTGTCGCCGGACGAGGAGGATATCCGGCAGATCCTAGCGCTCTGCAGCGGAATTCTCTTTTCCGGCGGACCGGACCCTCATCCTTTTTTATGGGGAGAGGAAACCCACGCCATGTGCGGGAACATGTCCCCTGCCAGGGATCGGATGGAGCTCTCTCTTCTGAGAGCAGCCATAGCCGCCAAAAAACCAATTCTCGGCATCTGCCGGGGAGAACAGATGATCAATGTGGGGCTGGGCGGTACTTTAATCCAGGATATTTCCAGCCAAACAAAGCGAGCGTTTCCCGTTGCTCATAAGCAGGTTTTCCGCTATGATTCCCCCTGCCACCATGTTCGCGTGACGGAGGGGAGTCTCCTTGCCCGTCTGACTGCCAAAAAGGCTGACACAAGCACCGAGGCATTGCAGCTTGCAGTCAACAGCATGCACCATCAGGCCGCCTGCCGGCTGGCCCCCGGCCTTATGGTCTCAGCCACGGCTCCCGACGGCATTATAGAGGCCGTAGAGATGCCCGGATATCCCTTCCTCCTGGGCATCCAGTGGCATCCGGAATATCTTTGGAAAACAGACCCGGCGGCGGCAGGCATTTTTCAGGGGTTTGTGAGGGCCTGCCAGTAGGGCAAAAAAACAGCCCGGCCAAAGGCAGTCTTTGGCCGGACATGGTCTCTATTTTGCTTACTACTGTATTGCTTTTACTGTCCATCCATCATCTCGCAGGCCATCTCATAAAATTCTTCCGGCTCCATAGAGCTGTCAAAGGACATCAGGTTGTAAACCATACCTCCCTGTTCCCAGATGATGCTTTTGCTTATCTTATCCTCTATCTGGTCTGAGCCGTAGCTGATCACGACATCTCCTTGTTCTACGAGCTTCTTCTCCCCTTCTGGCAACTCATAGTCTCCGGGCACGAAGCGGTAATGCACTTCACTGTAGCCAAGCGTTATGCCGTTATGCTCGAAAGTCTGCTGGGCTCCATCAGCTGCATTTCCCTCATACATTCCGGACTGTTCGGCAAAAATATTCATATCCGCCATGCCGTCCTTCCTGTAAGTAAGGGAAATCCCCTGACCAGACATCACCGCATTTCCCTCCTCGTCCTCCGCCTGGCTGTAGACAGGCATCGCATTTGCGAACGTAAAACCATTTGAAAATGTCTGAGGTACCCCGGATTTAACTCCTACCTGCTCCTCCATCGCGTCTAGCTGGCTGTACTGGGTAATCTCCTCCTCGTGGGTGGAATGGCTGGTCACACTTGTAATTCTCCCCGCCGCGATTGCGGTCATGCTTCCAAACACACAGATGGCTGCAGCAGCCACCACCATTTTTCTCATACTCCATTTTCTCATTCCTGACTCCTCCGTTATCCTCTCATGAACACGGCGGCGCATCCTTACACTGTCCCCGGCAGCCGCCTCTGCCAGCCGGGCTCTGGCCTTTAAAGCGCTCTTAATCTGATGATCCAATGCCGTCATAAGGCCGCCTCCTTTCCTAAATACGCATCCTCCGACAAAATCTGTTTCAGCGTCTGCCTGGCTGTATACAGCCGTGACTTTACGGTTCCCTCCAGACATCCCATCACCCCTGCAATCTCCTTCGTCGACATGTCATTGTAGTAATAAAGTACCACCACTGTCCTCTGCTTCACAGGGAGCCGCGCAATCGCCTGGTACAGCTCCTCTCTCTGGGTATTTTCCATCACTTCTTCCAGTGCGGAGGCCACAGCCGGGGTTTCCTGGCCAAATACCTCCTCCACAGGCTGTTCCTTCTTTCTCTGTCTGCATACACGCCAGGCCTCCCGGGTCATGGTCCTGTACAGCCATTTTACAAAATATCTGGGTTCTCGAAGCCTTTCCCGGTTCAGCCAACAGCGCACAAACGTCTCCTGTACCACGTCCTCGCTGTCCCCGTGGCTTCCCGTAATGAGATAGGCCATGGGAAGGAGCCTAGGGTAGAAATGCTCCATCAATTCATCAAATGCTTCCTGGTCGCCCTGCTTCATCCTGCGGGCCAGACCCTCCGTCCACTGTTCCATGCCGTCTCCTTTCAGGGTATCCGGGGATGCCCTTCTTGTCACTTTATGATCTGTCATTAGCTAATTTCGTAATAGCAAAAGTCCCTCCGGCTGACCGCCGGAAGGACTTCCATTTCGGTGCACCTGACATATAGAGGTGTCAAGGCAGCATTTGGTTCATTTTTTCGTGTCTATATTTTGCAAGTTCGCTCCACAATCCTCCGTATCCTTTTCCAGCTCCTCCTTGCTACCTCTCTTTAGACTTTACAGATCGTACTCCTCATGATATACAACCTCGGGCAGGGCGCTTCCCTCTGTCACCTCATCCTCGGCCTCCCCGTCGTCGTCCGTATAGTACAGCTTTCCGCCGCTTATGCGGTATGTGTAGGTTCCATCACAGCGATACGCCTTGCTGCTCGTCTGCACACGGCCCGACTCATTCACCAGGTACGCCTTTCCGTCAATGATAAAGGCCTCATAGTCCTCGCCGTCCTCTGCCTCAACCAGACACCCCTCATAATAGAGATAATCATCCCGTTCGCCGCTGTAGCCGGCCCCCTTGCTGGAACCGGAGGTGCCGAAATAGAACGTGTACCTGTCTCCCGCGTCATCATAAATGGTCTGCCGGCCGGTCCGCATATAAGAATCCGGATTAGAGGCATAAGGACTGTCATCCCCAAAATACCCTACCAAGTTTTTACCGCTCACAGAAATTTTAATCAAGCCTGTGCGCATCACTCCATACGGATTAAAGAAATAGGAATTATTCCCGACCTTGGTCGTTGCACCGCTCATGCTGCTCGCCGTAGACTTCAGATACGCAGGCGTGCCGTCATTTTCCAAATAGTACCAAGCGCTCTCTCCCTCGTCCGGACAGTCCTCGTCATCGCCTTCTTCTATCTCATCTTCGTCATCGCCAGTCCAAGGATGCTCGTCCAGGTAAGCCCAGGTACTCTGGTACATATTGCCTTCATTCTCTGTCCCCAGATAAATAAACTTACTGATACCGGTCGTATCCCCGGACTCTGCCTCGTCGTCCGCAGCAATCCAGCCGTATGCCATCACGCCGTTCTCATCAAAATAGTACTTCTTATTATTTATTGTCGTTCTCTTATATGTCTCATTCTCCGCATGAACCGCTTTCCCATTAGTCTGGAAATAGAACCAGCGGGCTTCATCATTCGCCGTGCTGTACTGCTCTGACACATCTCCGTCATCGGGCTTATCGTCCTCGTCATAAGACAGGCATCGCCAGCCTGTCTTCATAGCTCCGTCATCTTCGCCGCCGAGATAGTAAATATCCTCATCATCAAAGTCCCAGCCATACCGCATCCGGCCATCGCTGTCAAAGGCATACTCCCGGCCGCTGATGGTCTCCCATCCGTCCGTCTTCATCTTGCCGCTGCTGGTCAGATAGTACCAGCCTACTTCCTTTCCATTCGCAGCCGTGTTCATCTTGAGCCAGCTGTTCGTCACCATAACGCCGTCCGCGCCCACATAATACAAATCATCCACCCAGGCATTGGTCACCATGTTCCCATCGCTGCCCAGGTAATAATATTTACCTCCGGACTGTTCCCACCGGTTCGTAACATAGTTTCCCTGGGAATCCGTATACTTCCAATTTCCATCTGTCTGAACCCATCCTCCGGCCGCTAAAGCTGTTCCGGAAACTCCCGCAGACAAAAGCATTGCCAGCCCTAGGCCGGCCAGTAATTTTTCTTTTTTCACAAGCTTTCCCCTCCTTTCTCTTTATTGTAAAAAATTTTTTCCTTTTACAGGTGAAATTTTCATGAACTTTTAATGAAATTTTCCTTACAAATACGGGAGAAGCCCCAAAAGCTTCTCCCGCCCTTTTAATCTGCTGTAATTCTGCCCTATTTCATATGCCTGTCCGCATAATCCATCACGCAGTTCCAGTCATATTCATCCAAATCGTGATTTCCCGTCTTATGGTGATGCCCAATGTGCCCTTCATGAATTGGATGCTCCGGAAGCGGCATCTCCCGTTCGTCCATCCCCTTCACGCCCAGGAGCCGGAACACCGGATCCGCCTGGACGCAGGACTCAAACTGCCCCTTAGGATCCGCCCAGCTGTCAAATGTCTTGGAACTTGTATAGACCAGCCGGGGGGCAATCAGGGAGAGCAGCATGTGCTGGTCAAAAGGCAGGCTCTCCTCATTGTCCTTATACTTCTGGTAGTTGGGCGCAAACCAGTAGGGAAACCGGTTTGCGATGTCCCGGATCGTCTCGCCTGAAGATCCCCTGGAAATAGCGTCCCCGCTGTTTCCCGCGCAGCTGCTGACTGCCATGGCTACCCGCTCGTCCTGAGCCGCGCACCAGAGCGCCGTCTTTCCTCCCCGGGAATGTCCTACCACAGCCACCCGCTTGGCATCGATCAAAGGCTCTGTTTCAAAATAATCCAGAATCCGGCTGGCCGCCCAGGCCCACACCGTGATGGCGCCCCATCCGTCTGCCGGCCGCTTTCCTACATATTCCGGAAACAGCTTATGGAATCCCGTGGTAAAACCTTCATCATAATCCGGGGCCACCTCCTGTGTGCGGAACGCCGCACAGGCATACCCGCGGGAGACGATCGTCTCTGCCGGATAGAAGGGGCTTAAGAAATGTCTGGCCGGGTCACTGTCCTTGATTCCTCGGTTACAGATAGTGATAAACGCAGGTGCCGGATGATCCAGCCCTGCAGGGATAAATACCACAAAAGTGAAGCTGAAATGGATCTCCCCGCGCACCGCTTCGATCTCAACGGTCTTGCGCACTGCCCGTCCCTCCATGATCGAGGAATCCTGGCGGGAATCCGCCACGCGGATTTTCACCTCCACATCCGTCATATCCGGCAGCCTCCCGTACTCCTCCCGGCGAAAGAGCTCCAAAATCTCCGGACGGCGCTTTTCATACCAGTCCGCAGAGCTCTTCACCTCGGTTCCGTCAAGACAGGTAAATACAGAGGGAACCCCTCTCTTGTTCTCAGGCATCTCAATCATTTTCTCCTCCTCCTTTTTTTCTTTTTCTTGTCTTTATCTCACTGGGTCCATACCCAAACTGCTTTTTAAACACTTTAAAAATGTAGGCATAATCGCTTTA